>NZ_JALKBB010000022.1:0-101146 GCF_023016025.1 Arenibacter sp. S6351L
CAAAGACCGTTTCGGGGAAGAATTCTTCCCCGAAACGACCAATATTAAAGAAAAATTGTTGAATTTAGAGATGTCCTAAAAAGGGTAAGGCTACAAGACTAGCGAATATGTCAAAAAATTAGTTACTGTAAGTGAATCGATAAAACAAAAGGCAAGTAGTTCAAATGAAATTAGAAAAGTTCTTGATAAAGAAATACTTGATTTAGATAAGAATCTTAAAACAAAAGAAGATAGTCTTAATAAAGTTAGAACAGAATTAAATGGATTGCAACGAATTGATGCAAAATATAAATCACAGAATCAATCATCAAGTTCCGTACTTAGGTTTATAGGAGAATTGGAAAGTAAATTAAGTGATTATGATACTCTATTTAAAGATAAAGGTCTATTAGATAAATTACAGATTCTAAGAGGACGCATAAGAGATTTAAGGAGTATAATAGATAGGGATAAAATAAGACAAAAACTAAAGAACGCAATAAACCGTATACAGTCATCAATAGAACATTATTCGAAAATATTTAAAGCAGAGAGAAGTGAAGACCCTGCGGAACTAGATATAATAAATTTAACCCTTAAATTTTTAGGTAATAGAAGAGAAGATTTTCTTTGGGAAATAGGAAGTGGCTCAAATTATATGGCCTATCATATATCTACTGCACTAGCACTACAAGAACTTTTTTTAAGAAATGACTCACATCCAGTCCCAAATTTTTTATTCTTTGACCAGCCAAGTCAGGCCTATTTCCCTGAACTTAATGCACAAGAAATTATAAAAGGTGATGATATTGAAAGAGTCAAAAGAATTTTTAAAGCCTTAGATGAGGCAATAGTAAGAACTAAAGGTAATTTACAAATTATAGTTTTAGAACACGCTGGTTCCGATGTTTGGTCTGAATTTGATTCTGTACATAAAGTTTTTAGATGGAGGGATGATGAGGAAGACAAAGCATTAATTCCGGATAAATGGTTAATTTAATTTTGGCCTAAGAGAATTTAGTAAAAACAATAGGCGAGAAGAATGGCCATAATCTAGAGCTGATAATACAGTTTATTAGTGTTCAAACAGTTTCAATCAATTCAGAATAGCTAAAAGTGTTTAGTTGTTTTCTAGAATTCAGCCAAATAAGCCGTACATTGATTCTATAACCACCTGAAAATTTTAAATAGAATTTTTCCCCTTAAATTTAAAGTTATTTTCTAAGTTTAATCACATCCCTATTCCCATTCAACTCTTCCAACTTAACCATTAGCTTCTCACGTGCTCCCAGAGTAAATTTAGGATACACACATACAAAATGTACTTGCTGGCCTTTAAAGACCAATTGTGGCATTTTAAATTTATATATAGGGGACAAGAGGAGTTCCTGGTAGGAAGCCTTTCGTTTTTTATTGCCGTTCACTTTATACAGGTTCAAGGTGTTGATCTCAAAATCAATTTGGGAATCGTTGTCAATTTCAAAGACTATGTAGACCTCGTTAAGATAATAGATACTTTTCGCCATACGGATAGTGACTCCATCCTTATATTTTATTTGATCAAAGGGCTTGGGGTTTCGGAGCAATTGTGCGCACAGTTTTGAATAGTCCACGGATTTATCCGAGGTAGGGATGGTGTCGGAATCTACCAAGGAAATATTTTTTTGAGGCAATATGAAGGGACCAGTCCTTTCATTGCCTATACGTTCGGAGTCAGCAATGAAATAATTGAGCTTTTCTAGTTTTTGGGAATATCGTAATAAATATGAATATACCCCACCATCCTGGGTTACTACCAATAGATTGCTTTCCTCCCCTGGAGTGGCCTGCAGCAGTCCAAAGTACTGTGCTTTTTCCCTATTGAAGCTAAAGGCGTAATTGTGGGATCCTGTGATTCCCTGTCGAATGGGATCGGGAAAGAATAGGGAAACGGTCTTTTGTTCATTGGCATATATGGTGTCGATGACTTTCGCATTTTGTCCTTCCAAAGAGGCCATAATTATCAGGAGACCGAGCAAGGGTATCGATTTTTTCATAGGTGTAAAAATTTATTGCCCCTTAGGAGCTTTTAAAATGAGTTTAAAATTGTTGAGCACAGCCACTTTTGTTCTTCTATTACCCCGCTGGAAAACTTTTTTAATACCGCTTACTTGGGGTACGCCAGCGATATTGATATCGTCCAGGACATCATCAACCACCTCGTTTGCCACTTCGCCCTGAAAACTGTTCTCCACATAAATGCCCTCCAGTCCGTCTTGCAGATCGAAGGCCTTGAGCTTAACAGGGATGTGATTTATATTATCAATTTTAAGTAGTGTCCTGTTGGGCTTAAAACTGACAATGCCATAGAGTAAAGTATTCTTTGGAATTTTTATGGTCCCCAATTGTATTTCTTGAAGTAGGCGCAGCTGTAATCGGCTGTTTGCCCGAACCACTTGACTGCCATCCACTTCTACTTTAACAACGGGGGGATTGGGAACAAATGATAATGAATTGGATTTTGGATCCGCAGCAAAAAAGAGCTGATGCTCCAACGCCAGTTCCTTGGTAGAAATGGGTTGTTCGGCATCAACTTCAATAGTATCATTCTTTATGGGTGCATCCACTCTGGCTTTTTTTGTTTCCACATTTCGGTATCTGCTCTCGGAATAGTCGATACGGCCTTGGCTGTAAATGCTATCAACTATGCGCTGTTTATCCTTGTCCATAAAATCGGGATCATATACTCCGGTAGAATCCAAAAACCTTTCATCATATACGCTGGGTGCATTTTTTACACGGTCTTCAGGAATATTATCTACAGCTTCAAGTTTGGAATTGTACTCCTTTTGCTGCTCTTCCAATTTAGGTACTTCGGTCTGTTTCAAAGACTCCTCAGCTTCATCTTCATTGTTTAATACGATCATAGTATATCCCCCAATGAACAGTACAATGACCAATATTACCGAACCAAACACGATCTTGTTCTTTTCAATTTTCATCCTGTATTTTTTTTAAAGAGTTCTCGAAATAGTTGGTAATTAAAAGCCCGTGGGTGTTTTTAGGAAAGTTGCGGTCCACACGTATCAAATTACCCGTAGTCACCAATTCGTAGGTATCCGTTACCTTGCCCCGATTGATCTCGAATAGGGTAGTAGTACGGAAAGTATAGGGTTCTTGGGAGAGCTCTATTTCGGATTCGACTTGGAGTACCTTCTGGACCAAGGAATACTGCAATAAGCGGTTATAGACCCCATCCGATTTTTTCTGTCTGTAAAGGGCATCTACCGAATTGTTGCCCAACCAAAGTGCCTTCTCCAAGTTCTTTTCATAATTGCTAGGATCTATATTGTAAAAGTAAATGTGGAACAATTCCAGATGGGACAATACTTCCACCCCCAGATTTTCTTTTTGGGCGACCAATTTTAAGGGTATCACGTTCCCATCGGTATTGACCATAAACGCCTTGTTGATCGTTTCCCTGTGTACTTTGAGAACTACACATATGGAAACAATACATGTCAATGATGCGCCTATGACTACGGACAAGACGATAAAACGATTTTGTTTGAGGATGCTGTAAATATTTTTATATGGTGTTTTCATCAGTGGCTTTTAATTGTTTTTTGCGTTATACTTTATATACCGCTAAATAGTTTCAACGTAAACGAGATGGCCCTACGGTACAATTTGAATTTTAAGAACACAATAAATCCTATGGACCCTAACTGTATTACTGGCGCAAAGAATTGACTCCCCCAGTCCGTTCCGAACAGACTGGACCAAAAGTTGGTGTTCAGCTCGGTATATAGAAAGTTGACAAATACATTGACCAAGAAAAATGCCGGCACTAACATGTAAACCCCTGCATAGAGCTTAAAGAAGTTGTATGCCAATGACCTAAACTTTTCAAATACGGCCAGGCTAATGACTAGTGGAAAAAAAGCCTGCATTATCCCAAGGAGAAAGAAACGTTCTGCCAAAAACAAAGGATAGATGAACAGGTCCATCAACCAAAGAAACAAGCCGATTATGAACGCCAAAATCTTTAGGCCAAACAATGGGGTCACCAAAGCCTCATATAAAAGTGCCATGGCCTTTTTTGCTGCTTCGATCGCCCCAACATCTTGTTCAATGTCAATCTCCTGCATCTGCAAGGGAAGGAGAGCAGGGGCGGTGTCTCTATACTGAGACTCTACGGCCACCAAAATAGAGTCGAAAACCCCCAACACCTGAGTGGAAAAAATGACTATAATGATTACAGCAAAATTCTTGGCCAGTTCGGCAGGGGTCAGCCCCCAAGTATAACCTTCGTTATTGGCTACACCTTCATTGTACTTTTTTAGGATATTGATCAGGAAAAATAATACGGCAAGGGTCTTCATTCCCGTAATGGTGTACTGGGAGAATTCACTGTTCTTAATCGCTTGAAAAACAGTGTCCACATATTCCAGACCTATACCTAAAAAAATGTCCGACATTAATACTTGGCTTCGCGGTTATTAATCTTGTCCTGCATTTCCCTAAAGGCGATTATTTCTCTATAACGGCGTGTTTTGGCCTCGATCTCTGCCACCATTTCCTTGGATTGCAGTTCCTTTTCCTTGAGGATAGCAGCCCGTTCGGCATCGGTCATTCTCAGGTTGTCACTGGAAAGCACCTCTTCTATATAATCCATGCCGGACAAAGAGTTTTCTATAATGTCGTTGAAGGAATCCGAGATACGGGTAACTTCTTCAGGTTTGATATAGGGAGAGTTGAAAATCTCCCTCAGGTCGTCCTGTACGAAATCGAACAGACGTTGGTTACTATTGGCGAGTTCCTTTACAGCCTTTAGTTGTTTGATCACATCATTGACCTTATCCACGTTTTCCTTCTGTTGTTTTAGAAATTTGACAGTCTTCAACAATTGTGAGGTCTGTTTTCCTGATTCCAATAAGGATTTCATGAAGGAAATGAAATTGGTGTTGTCGTAAACCGGCACGCCCTGGGCCGTGGCACGGCCGGGCATTAATATGGCCATGGTCAGGGCAATGACCATGGTAAGTACGCTTTTCTTTAAGGTTTGTTTCTCATGTGTTTTACTCACGGCGAATCTATTGCCGAAGTGTTCGTGAATTTTTTTTGAAAATTTCATGCTTTCTTGTTTTTTGTGTTAATAAATTCGGTTATAGCTTTCTCCATATTATTGGTATTTTCATAAATCCGCATTATACGGGCGTTTTCTTCGCCATCCGTTAAATAGGCGGCATAGACTTCAGGGGGTACTTCCAATCTGAAAATGTTGCTTTCCTTCCCAATCTTGATAAACATTTCGGTGTACTTGCGTGGTCCGGAAAGATTGTTCTTGATGGATTTCAATTGGTTTAGGTCATGGCTGGAAAGGTTAAGTCTGTTCTTCAGTTCCCCATATCCCTTTTCATTGTTCAGGCTATAGATCACCTGGGTGTTTTCCAGTATGCTCGCCGAAGTGGAATTGTTGGGCAATTGGTTGATGGATTGCAGGATGATACCTATGGCCCCGTTCTGTTTTCGGATAGCCTGATAGTAGAATTCAACACTCTCCAGAACATTTTCGAATTTTAGCTGTTTGGCAAACTCATCGAAAAGGATGATGCCTTTTTCCGCTCGATTTTTCCAAATGCTGCGTTGGATGGCGGACTTGATCAGTTTTAACATTACCGAGAGGATTTCCTTATTGTCCTTTACTTCGTCCAGTTCAAAAACGATCAAGCGTTTATCCTCGATCTTAAAGGTCTGATCCTCGCTGACCTCGAACAGGAAGCTGTACAGTCCATTACCAACATATTCGGACATAATGTGAAGGAAGTCTGGAATATTGAAGTAATCGGCTTGAATTTTAAGTTGGTCCAACAAACTCTTCTGATGCTCCTCTATAAAGCGATAGAAGCTGTCCAAGGAATGGTTCACCTTAACCATCTGATAAAAATACAGCAGTATCTTTTTAATGGAGACGGACTGGGCCTTATTAGCCTTTAGCTCGGAGGCCAACAATTCAAAAAGGAATACCGACAGATCTTCCAATCGCTCCGGGGTAAGGTCTTCGGGGTTATGAACGTAAAATGGGTTGATGCCTAGGTTCTTCCCGCTCTCATATCTCAGTACAGTGTATTGTTCGGGATAAAGCTTTGCAAACTTAGTGTAGGACCCTCCAAGGTCGATGATGACCAGCCGGACGCCCGCCTCGAAGTATTGACGGAGTATATTATTGGCCAAGAAGGACTTTCCTTCTCCCGTTGGAGCGAAAATGGCAAAATTCCTTGCTTTGATACGCTTTTTCCTTTCATCCCAGACATCCTTTAAGACGGGGATGTTGTGTTCCCGGTCATTGAAGATTATCCCCGTAGCATCCGATTTGTAGTTGCTATTGTTTATATATAGGCACAAGGCATGTTTCAGGTCGGTCACGTAAAGATCCTCGTCCGAGAAATTGGGGGAGAAACAGAAATAACTATTGAGGATATAATTTTTGCGTTCCTCCCCCCTGGGGTAGTAGGGGACAATATCAAGTTCTTTGAATTCGGTCCTTATTTTCGAACCTATTTTGGCAAGGCCCTTGGCTTCGGAATCCCAAAAGATGACATTGAGATGGCCCCGGATTATTCGCGAGCTGTCATCATTATTGATCTGGTCAAGGATCTGTTGGACCTTTACAAGTGTTACTTTGTTCTGGGAACCGAAATTGGAACTTTTGTTGAGTTCTTCGATCTTCTTGTCCAACAACTTGCGCCATTTATGTTTATCGTCCAGGTAGATGATCTGGTTTACGATATGATTCTCGTTCAACGAGAGTCCTATCCCATCAATAAACCCTTGATGGAATACAAAATCGTCCGAGGTAAACCGTTCGTTGGTCTTGCTGCTCAGGACATTCTCCCCAAAGCAAAGCTCACTGTTTATGGCCAAAACATCAAAGAGGTTCTCCCCGATGGAAATCTCAGATCTGTCCAAAAGGATATCTGTATCAATACCCTCATTGAACCCATTGAAATAATTGCCGGTAATGGATAGGATTTCCTTTTCGGCCAAAGGAACAAACTGTATTTTTCGACTGTTGTTGATAAAGGAAACGGAATCGTTTACGGAGTCCATAAAACTTTTAATATGATCGTCCAGTTCCTGGGGAATCCTCTGGGGAACTTTTCGGAACGGGTTCACATATTTGGCGTTGTTCAAGGTTTTGTTCTTGGTAAGGATGAAAAACAGAAAGCACCTATGTTCTATGTACTCGCGTCCTTTGAAATGCCCATGTGTAGCCTTGGCCAAAAAGGTGGTGTTGGGCAAATTTTCGGAAGTGAATTGTTTCTTTAAATAAACATCCTGTTTGTGGATCACACATCCGACCGGCAACGATTTGATGGCCTGGAACCAGGTACCATGAATATCCTCAAAATCTTTCTCCGAAAGGGAATGGATTTCTGGCAGGGAGCCTTCATAACATAGGATTACATTGCCATTATTGGCAAAGACAATATTGGATCTAATATCCACAATAGGATGGTGTGCCGATAGATTAATCTTGTCCATAATTAAGTAATGACGATTTCTTATTACTGATAATTTTTGGGAATACCCCCCAAAGGGTAATTGGTTGGGGGTTGTTCGTAATCCTGATTAAGCCTATATAGAGCGCAGCATTGAATACCAATACACCCATGATCATTGCAAGGCTGAATGAGAAAATGATGACCATTAAAGAACCGACCACGCAAATCATTTGTAGGGCAAAAAAGGAGATCGACAGGCCAAATATCACGGCCTGTTTTCTGATGTTGCGATATACTTCGAACCTTTTCATTAAACAACTATTCCTATTAAGTAAGTAAAGATGCCTACTACGGCCCCAGCGATAAGGACAAAGACCAGTACCCTGGTAATACCTTTTTTGAGATCTGAATTTTCGCCAAAGAAATGGCCGGCATTGAACAGGAAGCCGATAAGGAAAATGACACCTAGGATAATGGGGAAGATTGTCCTGATGGTATCCGAGACATCATTAACGGAGTCTTCAATTCCCCCAATTTGGGCAAATGTGGATCCTGTGGTCATAAGTAAGAGTAAAAGAGTTTTAATTGGTTTATTCATGACTGTTCGTTTTTTAATGCCTTCCAAATAATATTGGAAAGTCTGATGATGAACTATTTGTTATGGAATTTCTAAAGGATGGTAGAAATCGATGGGAATCGAATAAATTTTAACAGTCGAAAGCGTTAAAATTTCACGGATTAGAGATGATCTAGGGAAAACGATGAAAATTGTGCAACACGCACTTTAAAATTCGTACAGTATGAAGCATTTTTGGATAGTTTGCCTTTGGATGTCATTTGCCCTGTTTTGCAATACCACAACAGCACAGGAAAATGGAAGACAAATAGTAATTTTAGATCCCGGACACGGGGGAATGGATTCCGGCGCGATTGGAATTAATGGAATAAAGGAAAAGTTTATTGTTTTGGAGGTTGCGAAAGAGGCAATACGTTTGAACAAGGAATTGTTTGGTAATACCCTGGATATCTATTTGACCAGATATAACGACACTTTAATTTCTTTGAGTGATAGAACCAAGTTGATAAAAATTTTGCAACCTGATGTTTTTATTTCTATTCATTGCAATCAGGCTGAAAGGAAGGCGGCCCAAGGAATTGAGGTTTACGTACAGCAAGCAAATGCTACCATGAACTTAGATTTGCAATCAAAGTCTGAAAACTTGGCCGAAGCAATCCTGTCTGAATTTGATATAGCTTTAGGATTTAAAATTAGGGGATTGAAATATGCCAATTTTCAGGTGCTCCGAGAAACGCAGAACATTTGTCCAGCGGTGCTATTGGAGGTGGGGTTTTTATCCAATAGGGAGGAGGCGGGGCATAGTATGAAGAAGGAGAGTATTAGGGGGTATGCGATGGTGGTGCTTCAAGGACTATATCAGTTAATAGCTACAGAAAATTATTAAAAATCTAGTTAAGCTATTATGAAATTTTATCTGAAAATATGTATAGAGTTTAATTGAATTATTTACTGAATTATAGTGTTGGGTAAAGCCTTCCGATCGATACTAAATTAGAATGCAGCCCAAAGTGTGGAGAGAGTATTACAATCACGCACCGGCTTGGTTAGTATTTTAGAAAAGGAATCCAAAGGCCTTTCTAGGGCAGAAATTAATTCCCAAAACGAATGTTATTACCCTTTTTATTTAATTTAGAATCGACTTTTGTTTGTATTTAATCCCAGTAATAAAAACAATACAGTTTTAATTTTATCTTTTAATTTTTCACGTACTATTCTAATAGCTTTCCCCATTTGTTTTTCTACGGTATTGACAGAAACATTTTGAAATTCAGCAATTTCAATATAGGTAAGCCCTTCTTTTTTATTCAATAAAAAAGTTTCTTTACATTTTGGGGGCAACTGTTCTATTGTTTTCATTACCATAGTTATGAGTAACTCTGTATTATCATCACCTTGTGCCTCAAGAACAGAATCCAAACCTTCAATATACTTTTTTTCCAACGCGGTAATAGCGATATCTTTTCGATATTGATCAACAAATTCATTGTAAACAGATTTAAAAAGGTAGTTTTTAATAGAAATATTAGAATTTAATTTTTCACGTTGCTGCCACATTCTAACAATAACATTTTGTACAATGTCTTCCGATTTATAATCATCCCTTGCCAAGTTTCTTGCGTAATCACATAGCTTTTCATAATAGAGTTCTACCAGATAAGTATATGCTGATGTATTACCTTTTTTTAGGTGTTTGATTAGTTTTTTTTCGTCGGAATATTTTTTTGCCATTGGAGGAAATGGATTTGAATCTTAACAAATATATTTTTTTTTCCTATATAAATGGCGGTATAACAAATATAGCTTCGTTATATGGGTATCAATGAAGTAAAAGATTGGATTAGAATTTGAATAAAAGTATTTTTTTTATAAATGAATGGTGGTATAAGGAATTTAGCTTCGTTATAAGGTTATACATAATATGAAAGAAGAGAATAAAAATATTGAAGATTTAATCATTAAGTTTCTAACAAAAGAAGCTAATCTTGATGAGCTTAGGAAACTAGAGTTATGGATATGTAATCCAAAAAACGAAACCTTGTTTTATGAATATATCAGGACCAGTGCATTTATAAATATGACTTTAGGCACGTGTGACAAAAAGGGAGCGAAAGCAAATATTGAAAGTCGCATAAAAAAAGAAAAGAATAATTTTCGGAACAATTCCAAGATAAAAAATATAGCAAAATATGCTGCGGTTGCCGTTATTGCTGCACTTTTGACCGCAGCTTTTATTTTTAGGGATCTATTGTACAATGCCCAATCAATTATTACTCCAGTAGTTGTAAATAGTAATATAAAACCGGGTACAGATAAAGCTACTTTAATACTTGAAGACGGTTCTGCCGTAGTATTGGAAAAAGGTTCATCTTTCCAAACGCAAAGCATAAACAGTAATGGAGAACAAATTGTATATAAAGCACGAGAACAAAATCCAAAAGAAATTGTATACAATATACTGAATATTCCAAGAGGTGGACAGTTCTATTTAAAATTATCGGATGGAACTGAAGTATGGCTGAATTCTGAATCGCAATTAAAGTATCCCGTTGCATTTTTGGACGGTAAGACCCGAAAAGTAGAACTCGTTTATGGAGAAGCCTATTTTAATGTGTCCCCTAGCACGGAACACCAAGGCGCAAAATTCGTGGTCGCTAATAATGCCCAGGAACTTGAGGTGTTAGGGACTCAGTTCAACATAAAGGCCTATAAAGATGAATCGAACATTTATACAACCTTGGTCGAAGGTAAAGTACAGGTAAACACCTCAACGTTTAAACAAATATTGGTTCCAAATCAACAGTCAAAATTAAATGTTGTGAAGAACGAAATATCAGTCGAAATGGTAGATGTTGAAAATGAAATCTCATGGATAAAGGGTGTTTTCAGTTTTAAAGGAAAAACACTAAAAGATATTATGAAAGTAATATCTAGATGGTATGATGTTGATATAGTTTTCGAAAATAAAGATTTGGAATCTATAAAATTCAAGGGGACTTTGGATAAAAACCAAGCTATTGAAGATATTTTATCAATTATGAAATCTAATTCAATTAATAATTACGAAATAAAAGATAAAAAAATCATTATTCAATAATTATAAGGGACGATATGTGAAGAATGCTATCAGTGGATAGATAGCAAACATATTATAATAGCCAATAACCATTAACAAATAAAAATATATGCCTATGATGTAAATTTCAATTATAAAAAAAAAGGAGGATAAAGTTTAACCCGCAAAAGTTTATAGCTCTAACCCCCTTGGAATTATTACCAATTAATTAAAATCTTAATCAACCAATAACACACAAATTTATGAAATTTAAATTGACCAAGGGCTGTTTTCTGTATAGAAAACGTCTATTATTGATCATTATGAGAACATTCATTTTCTTATGTTGCGCAACTGTTTTTGCATTAACACCAAACAGTCTCGTATCTCAACATTCTAAAGTTAAAATAGCAACGGATGAATCATTAACTGTTGACGAAGTTTTTGACCTAATTATGGACCAGACCGAATATAGATTCTTTTATGAAGAAGGCATATTTAGGGATTATCCTAAGGTTCAAGTGCAAAAAGGGCGGATTAACACTAATACTTTGCTGAAACAAAGTCTGGCATATGGGAATCTTAGCATTGAGGTAACGTCAAATAATACAATCCTTATAAGCGAAAAATCTGCAAATGGTAAACGGTTGGGACAGCAGGATAAGGTAATTCAATTCAATATTTCAGGTACAGTGACAGATGAGGATAACACTCCGTTGCCAGGTGTAAATATATTGATAATGGGCACAAATGTGGGGGTTGTCACTGATTTCGATGGTTTTTTCAGCATTAATGCCGACAAAGGTGATCAACTTTTGGTTTCCTATCTAGGGATGGAAACCCAAAAGATTACAGTGGGTGAGGTTCGGGTAATTAAAATTATCATGAAAGAATCGGAAAATTCTTTGAATGAAGTGGTTGTGACGGCATTGGGTATAAAGAAGGAGAAAAAAGCACTTGGATATGCGACCCAGGAAGTTAGTGCTGAAAAACTAGCTGTAGCGCCTTCAGTAGATATTGCTTCCAATCTGTCCGGTAAAGTCGCTGGTCTTCAGATCAATACCTCAGCTACCATTGGAGGTTCTTCCAGGATCGTGCTTAGAGGGGAAAATTCATTGAGTAGAGGGGGTAATGACGCTTTGATCGTGGTTGACGGCGTTCCAATTAATTCGCAAAGTTCAGTGGCAGGAGGTGTTGATTGGGGCAATGGGTTATCTGACCTTAATTCTAACGACATTGAGTCTGTCAATGTGCTCAAAGGTGCATCTGCAGCGGCCTTGTATGGTTCTAGAGCAGGTAACGGAGTAATATTGATTACTACTAAGAAAGGAAATGTGGACAAACCATTCTCAGTAGATTACAATAATTCTACAATGTTTGAAAGCTTGTTGTCCTATCCGGATACCTATCAATATGAATTTGCTGTTGGAAGAGGAGAGGGTAGAGGATTGTATACAGGAAGGGGCGTGTACAACCCGGCACCTTATGATGAATCCTGGTCTTCTGAAAAGTACGATCCAAATAAATATATTGAATGGTGGTATTCTCCTACGTCAAATGGTTTTAGAGCGGGCGATTTGGATATACCAAATAAAGGTAGAGTTCAAAAATTACCTTTTATATCATCAGGAAGAAATAATTATGAAGAGTTTTTTACAACAGGGCATGCACTGTTTAACAATATAGCCGTTTCCTCAGTAGGGGAAAAAACAAACGCTAGGTTCTCTTTTGAGAATATGAACCAAAAAGGTATGCAACCTGGTACAGATTTGAAAAGAAATAGCCTATCAACTAATATATCTTCTCAACTTGGGGATCAGTTGAAGCTAAATTTTGTAATTAACTATGTAAATACGAAAAGTGATAATAGACCTCGGCAGCATTGGGGTCCAAATTCTATCAATTATGTATTGACCTGGATGATGCCCGGAGTACGTATGGACCAGTTGAGGGACTACTGGCAGCCCGGATTGGAAGGTTTGTCTCAAATCAGGTGGCGAACCGGTCACAACAACCCTTATTTTTTAGCACATGAAGTAAAGGCTGGCCAGAATAAAAACAGGATGTTCGGTAACATTAATCTTACTTATGACATCACTAAGGATTTATCGTTGTTCGTTCGTCATGGGGATGATCTTATTTTTGAAAAAAGGACTGAAATATTTCCTTTTGGACTGGCTAGTGGCGATCCAAGTTACAATGAAAACAGGATGGACACACGCGAATCCAATTCGGATTTTTTATTGAGTTATAATGGAGCAAGGGACAGAGATTTTCAATATGACTTGAGTGCTGGAGGAAATTTAAGAAATGTAACGTATGAGCAATTGTCTGCCGGATCCTCCAAATTATTGGTGCCTGGAATTTATTCCCTTAATAACTCTGCCGTTCCCAATTGGACTTCTGAATTTGACTCTAAGAAAAGAGTATATTCTATTTATGCATTTGCCAACTTGAGTTACAGGAATTGGGCCTATTTGAATTTGACGGCACGAAATGACTGGTCCAGTACGTTACCAAGGGAAAACAATAGTTATTTCTACCCCTCTGCTACCCTGAGTTTGTTGTTGAGCGAGGCTATGCAACTTCCAGGGGCTATTAATTATCTAAAGTTAAGAACAGGCTATTCCCAAGTGGGTAAGGATACAAGTCCGTATGCATTGCAAAATACTATTTCTAATGATGGCCAATATGAGGGATATGTTGGTTTTGATTTGCCTTCATCCTTGGCAAATCCTGATTTAAAGCCGGAAATAGCTACAGAAATGGAATTTGGATTGGAGACTAAATTGTTTGGCGGACGTATAGGATTGGATATTACATATTACGAACAAGAGACGGTTAATCAGGTGATTCCTATAACTTTACCTTATTCTTCCGGTTATAATAGTCGAATGACCAATGTTGGGAAAATCACCAATAATGGTATTGAGATGATGCTAAATGGTAAAATTGTGGACACTGGAGATTTTACATGGACCACCAATATTAATTACTCCAAAAACAAGAATAAAGTCGTAGCCCTATCCGAAGGATTGGAACAATATTCTTTAGGAGGTTTTGGGGACAATGGAGAGGAGTTAATTGCTAGAATTGGAGGACCATTATTTTCAATTTATGGGTATAAACAGACTCAGGTAGATGATCCAAATAGCCAGTATTTTGGTGAGTATGTTTATTCACCTAATGGGGCCCCACATAGGAAGGATGAACTGGAGTATTTGGGCAACGCTAATCCTGATTATCAAATAGGATTTAGTAATTCTTTCAATTACAAGAATATAAGTTTGGATTTTCTTGTTGATTTGAAGCAAGGTGGTATAGCCTATTCTGCGGCGACCAATATTATGTACGGAGGCGGATACAACCAGGAAACCGCAAACTGGAGAAACAATGGTGTTGGAGGAGAGGGGGTAATTTTGAACACCAACGGTTCATATACTGAAAACAACATAGTTTTAAGTGGTAATGATATAAAGAACGTATGGGTGAGCCCTTGGCGCAAAATTAGTACCAATAACTTTTACGATGCGAGTTATGTGAAATTAAGGGAGTTTAGCTTGGCTTATACATTTTCAAAACAAATACTCGAAAAAGTACCTTTTGACCGGGTTAAGATAGCCTTGGTGGGAAGAAATCTCTTCATTTGGGATAAAATGCCCAATCAGGACCCAGATGTATATTTTGAAGGAATTCCAGGTTATACCGGAGGATATACGTATCCAACCAGTAGAACTTATGGTATGAGTTTGAATATTTCCTTCTAATTGAAGTACACAGTTTATTAACAATAAAATATATACAATGGATACTAATAAATATATTAAATATCTAGCAGTACTACCTCTGTTATTTCTTGCATTGGCATGCTCTGATGAGTTAGAGGAAATTAACGAGAACCCCAATTCGGCTACCGATATTCAGGTAGAACGAATGTTATTGGGAATTGAAAGGGAACTTTCAAGGGATTATACAATAAATTCTTTTGACATAACCAATAGATTTGTTCATTATACCGAGTTTCCAAGCAGGTTGTGGGATGCCTTTTTAGAAGAGAGAAGATCAGAACAAGATTGGTGGGTTGAAAGTCACTTTCAAGAGTTGAAGAATGTCAACTACATTATTGATAATGCAGGAGAAGGGGAAGAGGATTTTAAAGGAGTTGGTTTAGTCATCAGAGCTTGGATGAATTACATACTAACTTCATATTATGGTGATATTCCTTTTTCAGAGGCCGGCAAGGCAGCTGATGGAATCAACCAGCCGAAATATGATACGCAACAACAAGTCTTCGCCGGTATTTTAGCAGACCTAACCGAGGCCAATAAATTAATAGGAAGTGGATCGTTAGGATTAAATGGTGATTTTTTATTGGGTAATGATGAGTTAAAATGGAATAAATTTTGTAATTCGCTTAAAATTAGGGTTTTGATAAGTCAATCAAGACAAATTGATCCTAGCGCAGAATTGACCAAAATGTTGAATGATCCCACCACTTATCCAATTATGGAAAGTAATGAAGATCAACCTACTTGGACTTATAATGAGGAATACACTTATCCAAGGAATATGGATGGCACATTCTTCGTAGATGACACTTACCTTGCTGAGGATTTTATAAATAAGTTGTTGGAATTTAATGATGAAAGGATAAAATTTTATGCCCAAGAGACTGAATTGTCTACTCCTAATGGGTATGCCGGAGTTGTTTCAGGTTCATCGGACCAACCACCGCTAGGTGAGGTTTCTCGAATTTCTAAGTTGATTTTTGAATCAAAAGAAAATTTTGCCTTGCAAACTGTATGGATGTCATATGCAGAACTAAATTTTTTATTGGCGGAAGCGGCCGAAAAAGGATGGGTACCAGGAGGATCATCTGTAGCAAAGGATTATTATGAAAAAGGTATAAAAGCTTCTTATACTTACTGTTATGACAGACAAAATGTTGGAATGGAATTTGGTGCAATAATTCCTCCCATGACGGCTTGGAACAGTACTTATTTATCTAATGATGGTGTTGCGTATATGGGTGATACCAATCACAAATTGTCTTTGATAGCAACTCAGAAATGGTTGGCCCTGTATAGTGATATGGAAAGTTATTTTTCATGGAAAAGAACGGGTCTGCTAGACCTAAGCTTTAATCCAAACGGACCTAATGGCGGAATTAAACCAATGCGATATAGATATCCACAAAATGAGCGGATTTTTAATGAAGAAAACTATATGGAGGCGGTAGCAAAACAAGGTCCTGATGAATGGGATACCAAAATGTGGATTTTGAAATAATTTACCCTATATGGATAACATTTAAAAATATAAAAATGAAAATATTTAATATAACACAGAGATTATTGCAAAGAACTTGCTATTACTGGCTAGTTGTAATTACCTCTATATTTATTTACGGATGTTCGGATACCTATCAAAGTAAATATGATGAAATTGTAATTGACCATAGGTTGGATGGAATGGATGGCATTTCAGTTTCGGGACCTAACCCATTAACGGGATTACCATATACGAAAGAAGAGCTTTCAAATTTGGATTATAATCCGACTTTGGAGGAATTTTATTTGCCTAATCAAACGATAGAACTGTCTGTTTGGGTAGAGGCGTTGCCTAAGATAATTGAAATTGAAAAGGATGGCGATCCAACAATTATTGAAACCTTAGATGATTTTAAGACGGTTGAAAACGGTTATACAGCTACTTGGATAACAAGTGTTGAAGAATTGGGGGTTCCTAAAACGTCTAACTTCACTTATACTTTCTATGTGTCCTATGATGATGTGGGGGTGGATGGTTTTCCAATTTCATCTGAAAATAAAATTTCTTTCACCATCCATCACAAGTCAGATGAAGGTACCGCATTTGTATTTCTAAAAACAGCTATTGGTGAAAAAAAGAAATTAGGATATTCAGGTTCGCTCAACGACCTATCTTCTAATGATAATTTTGGAGCCTATGCAGAATTGAATGGTGTTAACAATTACCTTACGGTTTCAGAAGACCAAGATGATCTAAACTTTGTAAATAACGGCAGTTTTTCGGTTTCGTTCTGGGTAAACACTTTATCTACCGATAGTGATCCGTCAATTATAGGCAATAAAGATTGGGGAAGCGGTGGCAATAAAGGATTTGTTGTTGCTTATTTAGGAGGTGCTTGGAAAGTGAATATCGGTGATGGAGAAGGTGGTAGGGCTGATGCTACAGGAGCTGTTATAAATGATGGGGCGTGGCACCATATATCCGTTACTTTTGAAAAATCCAATATAATGAAACTCTACCAGGACGGGGTTCTTATAGCAGAAGAAGATATTTCAGCAATCGGGGATATGACCAGTGGACTGCCTATTAACATTGGTCAAGATGGTACCGGTTCTTATAGTAGTTTCTTTAAAGGACAATTAGGGGATGTAGTGCTTAGTAACTATGCATTAAGTGCCGATGAGGTCAAAATTCAATCTAAAACCGATAGTGGAGTCCAATTAAGAACTAGGACAAGTGTTGAAGTGATTGAAGTGCAAGAGAATGGATCCACTCCAACTATGGAAGCCGGTAAAATTACTAGGGAGTTTGCGAATAATAGTTATGCGACAGTTGTAGACGAAGGGGTTCTTGATTTTAGGTTTACGCAGGATTATTCAATTGCCTTTTGGGTAAACACCAAATCTACTACAAGTGACCCGGTAATGATTGGGGATCAAGATTGGAACAGTTCGGGCAATGTAGGCTTAACATTGGCCTTTAGGGGCGATAATTGGCGGGCAGTGATTTCAGATGGAGCTACAAAGGCCGATACAAGTACAGATGGAGTGCCTTTTAATGATGGGAAATGGCATTTATTAACAGCAACCTTTGACAGGGATGGAGATATGAAAATATATCAAGACGGACAGGTAGTGGCCAATGCAAGTATGATGGCGGTAGGAATTGCTAATAGCGGTAATCCAATTCGCTTGGCACAGGACGGTACCGGATCATATGGGATTCCATTTGAAGGAAAAATAGCAAACACAGTGATTTTTGATTATGTGTTGTCTGCCGATGAAGTTCTTAAACTCTTGGAACAATAATTGGCTACAACAGAATATTAGAGTTGGTTAGTTAGTTGTCAAAGCAGGTCGTTATATAGTATGTGACGGCCTGTTTTATTGGATCTACTTGCTAATGGAAATTGCAAGAACTCAAGGTATTTCTTGCTTTTTATAAGAATGCCGATGTATTTATAGTTAAAAAATTTAACTATATGTATAATTTAATTTGTAGTTTTGCTCTCAATTCGCCTATTTGATCTAATCCTTGTCATTAGTCTACCAATGAAACCTTAGACCACGGATATGGCTCTAAAAATTTATGGAGGTTGTGTATACAGGAATTTAAATAGGATGAATTTTCAAGTTTTTAGAGTAACAATATTATTAATCGAGAAATGAATAGACTCGGAAAATTAGCAAAGCGTCTTTTAATTGTTGCAATGCTTGCAATGGTATTGGTAGGGTGTAAAAGGGAAAATGCCGGAATAAGTGGTATAGAACACGTTTTGGTGATCGGGATAGATGCCTTAAGTCCCACTGGTATAGCAAATGCACATACCCCAAATATAGATGCCCTTATAAAGGAAGGGGCCTACACCATGAATGCAAGAGGGGTATTGCCTACAAGCTCAGGGCCAAATTGGGCCTCGGTGTTGATGGGGGCAGGCCCGGAACAACATGGGATAACAGGGAATGATTCCGATCCCCTGGAACCTGAACTACCTCCCTTGGTAAGTGCAGATGGTGAAAAAAAGCTGTTTCCTACTATTTTTAAGGTGATCCGGAAGGCCGAACCACATGCCGAACTGGGAACCGTTCACCAATGGGATGGTGTTGGGATTTACTATGAACCAGAACATTTGGACTATGCAAGGAGTACCGAAACATTAAAGGAAACGGCAGCCTTGGCCGCTAAGTACATTGAGGAAAAAAGGCCCCGTTATTTTTTTGTCCATTTTGATGATGTGGACCAGGCCGGTCATTCCTTTGGCCATGGATCAGAAACCTATTATAAGGCAGTGGCCGAAGTTGATACCTATGTAGGAGAAGTGCTACAAACCTTGGAACAGACAGGAATGGCCAGTAAAACCTTGGTGATTCTTACGGCCGATCATGGGGGTATTGGGAATGGTCACGGGGGCAATACCCCAGAGGAATTGACCATACCATTTATCATGAGGGGACCGGGGGTTAAAAGAAATTATGAAATAAAAGAATCTGTCAATACCATTGATAATTCCCCAACGGTAGCTTTTGCTTTAGGGGTTCCAGTCCCCGAAGCCTGGGTAGGGTGGCCTGTGAAGAGTGCATTTGAA
Organism: Arenibacter sp. S6351L; assembly: GCF_023016025.1. NCBI lineage: Bacteria > Pseudomonadati > Bacteroidota > Flavobacteriia > Flavobacteriales > Flavobacteriaceae > Arenibacter > Arenibacter sp. S6351L. The sequence goes on from NZ_JALKBB010000022.1 coordinate 19,455, forward strand.
GGTTATGACGAACCCTCGGAAATATATGGGACAGAAAGTTTTATTAAAGCGCCAAGGATATACCCCGTAGGGAAACATTTTAATCCCTCGGGAGGTTTGTATATTTCAGAAAAACCCTTACTTAAAATGGATTTGCCTACCGATGGTACTCAAATACGCTACACTTTGGATGGTAGTGACCCCCATTCAGGAGCCAATATATACTCTGCTCCCTTTGAGTTAGACAGCTCGGTAGTGGTTAAGGCTAGCAAGTTTAATGGGGGTAAGGAGGTAAGTAATATTCAGACAGCCTATTTTAGAGTTCTGGACAATCCGGAGGGACGCGGGATTTTAGCCAAGTATTATTATGGGAAAAATTTAGAAAAATTGCCAAACTTTGATAGTTTGTCACAGGTAGGCAAAACCTTTACTACCTATGAAATCACCTCTGAAGGCCTTACGTTTCCAAATGGTGTTGATCAGTTGGCAATGGTTTTTACTACCTATTTTGATGTGGAAACCCCAGGCGAATATACCTTTTTTATAGCCTCTGACGACGGGAGCAAACTTTTTGTAAACAACAAGGAAGTGGTTGATCATGATGGCAACCACGGTGTTAGTGAAGAACAGGGAAGTGTAGAGCTTAAAAAAGGCAGGCACAAAATTGAGGTACAATGGTACAATAGTGGTGGTGGATACGGTCTGTGCACTTTCTTTAAGGGCCCCAATATTCCAAAGCAGATACTTTCATCGGATCGCCTGTTTATAAAATAGGGTTGTTGTTAAAGTTTGAAGTATATGAGAAATAGAAATTCAAGAAGAAAATTTGTTCAAGACGCGATCAAAGGGACTGCAATGGCAACAGCTGTATTTATACCATCACAGTCCGTATTGGCAAACACTGGTATAAAAACGGAAGAACAAACAAATGATTGGCACGAATTTTTAACACCGCCTTATTTGCAAAATATTACTCCCTATTCGGTCGATATTCTTTTTGTAACCAACAACAGAGGGTACAGTTGGGTAGAATATGGAGAGGTAGAAACCAACAAAAGAGGACATAAAACAAGCGATGGCTATATTGTTGCCTATAATCGAATTAATAATATTCGTTTAGATAATTTAAAACCTAACACCACCTATAATTATCGTGTAGTTTCTAAAGAAATTACCCAATTTAAACCCTACGAACTTAAGTATGGAGTTCAAATCAATTCAGATACGTTTTCGTTTAGAACTCCAAAAGTCAACGAGGATGAATGTAATTGTATAATTTTTAATGATATTCATGAAAGAGCCCATTCCTTTTCAGAATTACTACAAGCTAATGGAAATCGGACTTTCAATTTCGTTATTCTTAACGGTGACATGTTCGATTTTGAAGAAGATGAAGCTCAAGTAATACGTAATCTGTTAAACCCATGTGCCAATTTATTTGCTAAAAGTAAACCTTATATTATGTTACGGGGAAACCATGAAACTCGTGGTAAATTTAGGGCTGAATTGAAAAATTATTTTTCATACCCTACAAATGAATATTATTTTACTCAGGTAAATGGCCCAGTTCATTTTACTTTTTTAGACACCGGTGAAGACAAGCCTGATGATGCTGAAGTATATGCTGGTATTGTTGATTTTGACTCGTTTAGGGAAAAGCAAGCGTTGTGGCTCGAAAAAGAAATGCAAAAGCCAGAATATATAAATTCTAAATACAAAGTGATTGTAATGCATATTCCTCCATACTATTCTGGAGATTGGCATGGAACACTGCATTGTAGAAAAGTGTTTAGTCCTTTGTTCGAAAAGTATAAAGTTGATTTGGTTTTGGCTGGACATACCCATACATATGGTGTGCACATGCCAAACAAAGAACATAATTATCCAATTATTATTGGTGGAGGGCCTAAAAATGGAAAAAGAACAGTCATCAATTTAAATGCTAATCAAGAGAATCTTAAAATTACCATGATTGCAGATAATGGTAAACAAGTTGGCGAGTATTTAATCTCTCGTTAAAGGTTTGATTCTATGAGGTTAGCCTCCAATTAAATAATGTTTTTTTAGCTAGTATAACTCATTTCCTTTGGCAGAGGTTGTGAATTATTACAGTTTTTTTTCAAGAAATCACAAATCATTTAAAAACTAATTTAGGAAGAAACCAAATATGGATTTAAATAAGAGATGGTCAGGTTCCGGTAAAACGAAAAAGATCGATTTAATTAGTTTTTGTCTTTTACTTTATGGCATTAACTTTTTTAGCTATGGTCAATTAGAGGGTAAGGTGTTTATAGATCAGAACAACAATGGAATAAGGGATGCCTCTGAAGAGGGTGTTCATAACGCAGTAGTTTCAGACGGTTACCATGTTGTTAGAACGGATCCCCAAGGTGCCTTTTTGTTGCCGGGATGGGAGAAGCAACGCTTTGTAACATTATACCCCAGTGCTGGGCATAAGGGAGAAAAAAGGTTTATAGCTATTTCCCCCGAAGTAAATTCCTATGACTTTGGGGTTAGGACAAAAGAGAATAAAGGGACCACAAAATTTGTTCAAATCTCCGATACAGAAACGTTTGAATACGGGGATTGGGTAGATAATCTAAAAAAATATATAAGGGTACACAAGCCAGATTTTGTAGTCCATACCGGGGATATCTGTTACAGATCTGGAATGGATTGGCATGCCAAGAATTTAACAGAGAAGGAATTGGGAGTTCCTATATACTATTGTCTGGGAAATCATGACCTGATAAAGGGAGATTATGGGGAGCAGTTTTTTGAGGAGAAATTTGGCCCTGCCTGGTATGCCTTCGAACAAGGGAATACACTATTTGTAATTACCCCCATGATGGGAGGGGATTTCCCACCAGGATTTGACCACGAGGATATTGGAGGTTGGCTTCAGAACTTATTGATGGCCTATGATAAAGAGCAACCAAAAATGTTTTTCAACCATGATCTACTTACCAATGGCGACAGCTTTGTTTTTAATAAGAACAAAAAGGAGTCCATTGTTTTGGAAGACTATAACCTAAAAGCATGGTTATATGGACATTGGCATATCAACATGGTGAAAACGCATGGTAAATCGGGCGTAGTATCCTACAGTACTGCTACTTTGGCCAAGGGAGGCATAGATCATTCACCATCGAGTTTTAGGGTAGTGGATGTGGACAAAAAGGGCAACCCCAAATCCCAATTGATATGGAGCCATTTGGAAAGGGAAATCCAAATTGTGAGCCCCCAAAAGAACAAACTAACATTAAATGCGGAGGGAAACATAGAAGTGTCCGTCAATGTGTACGATAGCGGTGCGGTGGTAGACAGTGTGCGCTATAGTATTTGGGGAAAGGAAGGATTTAATTGGGAATCTTCCTTAGACCTTACCAAATGGAGATCCATGACCAAAACATCGGATTGGAACTGGAGAGGAACCGTTTCACCTGGGGAGGAAAAGGAATTTCTTTTGGTGATCGACGCATTCCTGCGTAGCGGGGAAATACTGCACAGAAAAGAAAAATTTAGCCTAGATGGTAACAGGGGTACAAATGGATCCCAGGCCGAATGGTTCAATTTAGCGGGTAACAAGGAACATCATCCCGTAGTGGATATGCACCAAAGAACGCCATATACAATGAAGTGGACGGCCAACGTTGGGAGCAATATTTACATGAGCTCACCGGTTGTACAAGGAAATCATGTGTTATCGGCAGGATTTGACGATAGTAATGCCGAAAATTGCTTTATAGTGTGCTGGGATGCCACCTCCGGGAAGGAAAAGTGGCGATACAAGACCAAGAACGGGGTAAAAAACCAAATGGTCATTGCGGAAGAAAAAGTAATCGCTACCGATATGATCGGAAATACCTACGCCATTGATATAGCCTCGGGAAAATTGGTTTGGGAGAGGGATCTTAAATACAATAGGGCTCCCGGGTTTATCACGGGCCTGGTTACAGACGGGAAAATTGTATATACTGGATTTGCCGAATCGCTCTTGGCTTTGGACGCAAATTCTGGAAAGCCCCTATGGCGCAATACTTCATGGAGCGGTGGGGAAGGCACTACACCAACCATGACTATTGCGGGAGATATGCTCATAGCTTCCCGGCATTGGGGAGCAATATATGCCCATAACAGATATACCGGTGAACTTATGTGGTCCAGGGACGATGATGGACTCCGTTTTAGAGATGGGGTATTGAGCTACAGGGACAATTACCTATGGGTGGCCGAACAGGATAAATTTTATAAACTGGACCCCAAAACCGGAAAGACAGTCCATAGTTTTATCACGGGCATGCAACATACAGGTACTTCGGCCCCTATAGTATTGAAGGACAAGGCCATTATTTCGGGATCCCATCCAGGTATAGCCTCGTTCGACTTACATTCAGGAAAAAAGGATTGGGAATTTCAAGTAGATCCCGCCTTATTCTATACGCCTTCCTATTTTTCGGATCAACAACAGAGTTTGGAAACCACTCCCATTTTGGTGGGTAAAAACGTAATATTTGGCGCTATGGACGGCAATGTATATGTTATAAAGGCAGATACAGGGCAATTGTTATGGAAAACTAACCTAGGAGTACCGGTGATTACCTCCGCAGCAATTACTCCTGATGGATTCTATGTATGCGATTTCGCAGGAAATATTTATTTTTTTAAAGCAGACCAATAATGAAAAGAATTTTCAAAACTTTACTAAGCCTGTTTTTTCTATTACAGGGAATCTCAAATTTTGCCCAAACCAATACCCAACTTAGAAGAGGGAAGGTTCTAAAGGAAAAACCCACTACGGTATTTTTAATAGGTATAGATGGTTTGAGTGTTGACGGATTAACAAAAGCAAACACCCCTACAATGGATATGTTTGTAAATATGGGAGCTAGTTCCTTAAAAGCAAGAGGTGTTATGCCTACTAGTAGTGGACCCAATTGGGGTTCCATGCTTTTAGGTGCTGGCCCTGAACAACACGGTATAACCAGTAATGGATGGCGTGTTAACGACTATAGTATTGAAGCCACTATTAAAGATGGGGACGGATTTTTTCCTTCGGTTTTTGATATGATTAAAAAAGAGGATTCAAAATCTAAACTAGGCGTCTTTCATGAATGGGGGACCATTAGGGATTTATTCAATACCAAAGTTTTGCATCATATAGAAAAAACCGGGGAGATGAATGAATCTTTGGATAAGGCCTTTGCCTATTTCAAAAAGGAACGTCCCAAATTTGTGTTTGTCCACCTAGATGCTGTTGACGGTGCCGGTCATAAATTTGGTCATGGTTCAGCCGAATATTATCAAGAAATTGAACGGATAGATAATGCCCTAGGTTCGTTTTATGAAAAGCTCAATGCACTCAACAAAGAAGAAGGTACAGTTGTAAATATATTGGTAACGTCGGACCACGGTGGTGTTGGTACCAGTCACGGTGGTAGTACCATGGAAGAAATAATCATTCCATGGATATTGGTGGGTCCAAATGTAAAGAGAGGACATACCATTGAGCAACCGATCAATACCTATGATACGCCTGCGACAATTTTGCGGCTCTTGGATGCAGATAGGCACATTCCAATACAATGGACAGGAAAACCTGTTCTAGAAGCCATTAAGAACTAAAATCTATGTCTTTAAGAAACAAGATTATAGTAATGGTTTCATTGCTATGTTCAATTGTAAATCTTGCCCAGGACCCAGTTGTTCAAATTGATTTTGATACCCATGATAATCAATATCAAGGAATTAGTATTCCTGAAACCCCAGAGCATCTATTTGCAGCACAACAACATTCATTTGCTGCGGGATTGGAGGGGAGAGCTATAGATTTTTCCGAGGATGGTACCATTAGAATGCCATTAAAATTAAAACCCGAGCTAGAACTTGAATACAACCCCGAAACACCTTTAACGGTAGAATTATGGGTAAAGACCAAACCGGACGCAGGGCAAGGGACCCCTATCGCAGGAAATAAGAAGGATAAGAATAGTGAAAATAAGGGCTGGTTAATTTTTGCTGAAGAAGATGGGAGTTGGTCACTATCCATTGGTGATGGTAGGCATCAACATATTTACAGGCCAACGGTAAAGCGTCAAAAAATAAATGATGGTAAATGGCATCAAATTGCCTTTACTATTGACAGGGATAAGGAGGAACTGTGGATGTTTTTTGATGGCGTTAATGTTGCGATATACAATATCAGTGGACTAAAAGATTTAAAAAGTGAATTGGAGACCACTTTTGTTGGAACCGCCGGACGTTGGGAATATTTTGGGCAATGGGAAGCCTTTAATGGGTATATGGATAATATTTCAGTGTGGGAGGTGGCCATGTCCAAGGAAACTATAGCAGATAACTACCAAAATTATTTTCAGCTCAATAATACGGGCTATCCAGTTAATGAATTAAAATTATTGACCTGGAATATTTGGCAAGGGGGAAAACGATTTGGGAAAGAGGTAGGTTTAAACCGTGTTATAAACATCATTAAGGACGCCAAACCGGATGTTGTAACTCTAATTGAAACATATGGTTCTGGAGAAGAAATTGCCGATGCTCTTGGATATCATTATTATTTAATAAGTTCAAACCTTTCAATTATGAGTCGTTTTCCTATAAAGAAAACTATAAAAGCTTTTAAATCGTTCAATTTTGGCGGTGTGGTATTACAAGTAGATCAAGACAAAGAAGTTGTGATCTTAGACACTTGGTTGCATTATTTGCCAGATTACCATGGCAATATTATAAAAGGGAAGATAACATCTAAAGAGCTGGTAAAAGAAGAATCTGATACCCGATTAAAGGAAATAAATCAAATATTAAAGGAGATAAATCCGGTTTTGGACGATGCGGATAATACACCAATTATTATGGCCGGTGATTTCAATACCAATTCACATTTGGATTGGACAGAAGCAACCAAAGACGCCCATTTAGGGTATGTGGTAGAATGGCCCGTGACAAAGGTTATGGAGAAATATGGATTTACCGATAGTTTTAGGGAATTGAACCCCAATCCTTTAACGGATCCCGGTTATTCTGCCTGGCCTTACAGCAGACGTTTTGGACAACGTTATGTGGAAAGCAGAATAGATTACATATTTTATAAAGGTAAAAATATTAGGGCTTTGGAATCTAAAGTGGTGGATTACCACCCCATAATGTTTCCTTCGGACCATGCAGCCTTTTTAACCGTTTTTCAGATAAAATGAAACAGCTGATATCAAGATTTATTTTACTGTTATTTGTTTTATTAGGAATGGTGAGGGCTATTGGACAGGAGAATTTACGTGTTTTAACATTCAATATTTGGGACCCTGCCGATATCCCATTTTGGGAGAAACACGCCAATGGCTATCCCGTAGATCAATTAATACATTATCTAATGGAGGATAATGCAGATATTCTTTTGTTGCAAGAGGTATCTTTGGAAAAACCACCGCATCAGCAATCATATGAAATTATAAAAAAACATCTTTCCTCAAAAGGGTACCTATATTCAGCTTATTACAAACCTAATGGAACTACTGGTTATGCGCCAAATTCGGATAACAGTGGATATCCTTTAGCCGTTTTTAGTAGATTTCCAATTGAAGAGACCTTTGCCACCCAAGTAACAAAGGAAAAGAAAATGAGCAAAGGGGTTTTAGGTATTAAAATTAGGGTGAAAGCAAAATCATTGTACATTTTTAATACGCACTTATCAATAGGCAATGATTCTACCGATGATGAAATTAGCAAAGTAGCATTGCCATTTATCAATAAAGTTACAGGAGATGATATGGTCATTTTTGCTGGTGATTTTAACAGCCCGCCTGCTTCGGAATACCCTAATTCGTCAAAAAGGATTGGCGATTATACCTATAGTTCACAAACCACACAGTTTCTTTTGGGTGCCCATTTTAATGATGCATGGGCAATTCTCCCAAAAGGGAATAAAAAGGGGAATGGAATTAGCTGTCCAGGACAAGACGATTATATTAAACGTGTTGACCAGATCTATTTTAGAGGTAAAGGTTTAAAACCCACATTGGCTTTTGCAAAACACAATCTTTGGGATACTATTAACTTGGTAGATCATAATGGGGTGGTGGTCCATTTTGTTCTAGATTAATTTTATTTTCTAAAAATCAACTAATACTCAAAGTAAAACAAAGGTTAATGAAGGACCTAAAAAACAAGGGAAAATGGAGCTTTATTGCCTTCATGACAATTCTATCTGGCGAAAAAGGAAGTGCTCAACTATTTGAATCTGGGATAAATGAGCTGTGGCAAGAATTGTATATTTATAAAGATTTAAGTGAAAAGTGGAGTGGTGGCATTCTGTTAAATAATTTATATAGTTCAGAATTTGGACACTATGATTGGTTTTTAGAGGGTAAATTGTCTTTCCGTGCAAATAAATGGCTAGCAATTGAAGCCATGTACCGTCAGGAATATTATGCTTCAAATGGTACAGAGATTGTAGAATATAGACCAATGATTAGGTTTTCTGGAAAGACCCAATTTTGGGATTGGAGTATTCGAAACCGACATCGCTTTGAATTAAGAATGTTTGAAATTGGAAAAACAAGGTTGCGATATAGGACAGACGTAAAGATAAATCCTAACTTCAATTGGACGAGTTTTAATATTGATCCTTTTGTTTTGCAAGAGGTCTTTATCAATCAAAACGGATTTACAAGAAATAGGATTTATGCGGGTATTCAAGGAAAAAACCAGCGAATTGAACCTTCGGTTTATCTGGTGTTGCAATCCAATATAATATCCAACACTTGGCACAATCAATTAATACTTGGATTTATGATGGGGTTTGAGTTGTGATAGACCATGCGAATAGATACCAAGTAGAGCATTCAACTAGATGGGAAATGTTAATCCAGATGGGAACTATTTCTATTTCAAGTGGCGTGAGAGCTAGCCAAAATTACCGTTCCTATTGCACTTTGGGATTTACCTCCATAATCTGAGCCTTATAGCTTGCCCTTTGTTTTATAATAGGTGTAAATTGTGTGATCCTCCCTATAAACACCATGACATAAAGAGGTTCGGAAATAGTCCATTTGCTGGTATACTGTTCTACTTGCTTCTTGGTAGTTGGGTATATGATGCCCCGGCTTGTTTAAGGAGTTATAATTACGGTAACGTGGATGTTAGGTATAAATTACTAATTTAATTTTTTGGAAAAATATAACCCTATAGCTTTCGGACTATCGGTATTTAATAGGTCAACGCCTTCCTTGAGAACCGTTGTCCAAAAATGGGGACCGTATTCCGAGGTGATATCCGGGTTGTTCCAAAAGCGAAGTATTCTGCCCTTGGAATGGGCAGCGTTTACATATTTTTTTAGTTTTTTTCTTTCCTTTCTAGGCATTTTTCCATTTCCTAAATAGGTGAAATGTTTTTTCCAGTTTAAATTTACCATATATATGCTAGAAGGCGGAATAGCTTTAGAAATGCCAAGTTTACCTTCCCCTGTCATATATCTTTGGGGCATATCCTTATATTCTCCCCCGCCGCAAATAACGGTAATTGGTTTGGGACTTTCTTTTTTCCCGTTAAATCGGGTAATTATATCTTGATAATTGGACAGTTCCTCATTAATCTTTAGTAATGTTTCCCCAGCAGTTTTTGTATTGATATACAGTATAAAAGGGATTTCCTTTTGAAGTACGTGACCACCATTGTTCACTATAATTTGTCGTAAAGGTTCTAAATAAAGGGATTTTAAGGTGTTTTCCTTTTTTATTTCAGCCGGACCATGGGCAACATAAAGTTTTCCGTCTAAAAGTATAACGTCCGCTTCCACGGCATTGATTTTGGCTGTTATGGCATCAAATAGCGGTCTTTCCTGCTCGTAGTCGTTATGGGACAATACGTTGTATAATATCGTTGGCTCTTGTGCTTGGTTGATAGTTATATAGAGTATGGCCGAAACTATACAAATAATCCTTTTCCACTTCATGGCTATTAGTTTTTAAGTTTGATGGATAATGCTAAGGGTTGAATTTCATTGGTGTCAGTAATTGAAACAATAAACAGCCCTTCTTGATAAGACCACGTATGGGTTGCCAATTCCTTGTCGTTTACCTGAACGGATACAGGCTCATGAGGTAGCAAGGCAGCAAATTTACCCGACGTACTCAATTTTACCCTAATGTTTTCCTCATCTATAGTTTGACTTATTATTGTTTTTGGGGAAAGGTATTTGTCTATTAAACCTATTAGGGCAATATCCTGTTCTATGGGGACAATGTTATATAGTGCATAGCCCATCTTTCCTAACTTCACAGGCAAGGATTCATTTTTTTCTAAAGTTATTAATTTTTGGCTAAAGTGTTCATAAACGGCAAAATTGTTACCTTTTATATTATGGACATCGGAGGGACTTAATTTTCCGCTGACAAGGTCTTTGTCTACTGTGTTCCAAACTCCAATAATACCGGTTTCTCCAACTTTGGTAAAGGCCTTGAACGGTTTGGGCTCGTTAATTTGAAATAAACAATCCTCGGTAGGCCTAGCAGGCTGTTCGGGACGAAGAATTTTTCCATTTCTGTCAACGAGTTTATTTAAAATTTTAAAATTTTGTTTTCCCGGTTTATCCGTTAAGTAAATTGGTCCGCCGCTTATAGCCCTGCTAATGGCGTGGTATGCTCCATCTTTGTGATGGGACTGGAACATGTCATAGTCTGGCCACACCAAATTGGAAAGCCAGTTGGCGTTATGTACGTTCATTAGGATATGGGCGGCAGCATTGCCCTTTTCCTCTTCAAGACTGTAATAGGAAGTTACTTTTGGAAAGAAATCATCCGAACTTCTGGCAATGGCAGATGAACCAAAGTTGTAAACGGCCTCTAGGGCCATATTTTGACAGTTGATAACCGAGCCGTTAAAATTATTTTTTATGGCGTTCTGTAAATTTTGCTCCATGTTTTCCGCAATCTCTAAAAATGGCGCCACTTCACCTGAATCCAATTGTCCCTTGGCCACTCTTTTAATGACAGCTTGCTGATCTACCTTGACAAAACTTATACCTTGGTCCTTTAGATAGGAGTACCAATGTTCATAAAACTGCTGACCTTTATCGGAAAGGGCGTTGGGGCTAAAATATGTTTTGCCACTTAACGTATCGGCATGTACATCTTCCTTATCGTAATAGGGCATAAGCAATTTTTTATATGGCTGATCAAAATCTCTTTTGGACACCCCGCTCCAAAAACCGTTCATGGTATGCCATACTCCTATATCCTTTAGTCCATAAGTATTTTTCAATTTAGAAATACTTTTTTTGAATCCGTTGGGAAATTTTTTCTTATCAAATACATAACCCGTTAGCTGCTCTTCGCCATTCACGCTCAACCAACCATTGTCTATCAACATAAAAGGAACGGGGAAGTTATTATTATAAAAAGTGGCCATGGCATCCATTAGATTCTTTTCGGTTACTTCTACTCCGAAGGCGTTCCATGAACACCAGCCTATAGATTCAAAAATTTCTGGATAGGACTTGTATTTGCGAAGTCCTTCCTTTTTACCCATTGCTTCCATTCCTACCTCATAGAGGTTTTTTACAGTTTGGTAAGGGTCATGGCCAAATGCAATGGCCATCATTGGAACATTAAAGGCGGGAAAGTTGTCTTTATAGCTAACGGATCTTGCGCCAAATTTATTCTCCTGGCTCCCCAAGCTGGCCACATATCCATTACCGGCAAGAGGCATGATGGCACCGTAGGCCCCGTCCCTATATTTAAAGAGAAAAAATTGAATCTTCTCTGGTAGACTGCTTTTAAAATCATCTACTTTTACGGGTTTGGTCCATGATTCCCAATCCCCGAAAAGATAGCTTCCAATACCCTCCGTGTAATTAGGCAAATCATCAAAAAATAGGCCAACATAATCTTCACCATTTACAGATTGGGTTCCGTTTGTGGTTAAGGTTAGGACCATAGCATCCTGTTTGGGGTAGGATAGATGTCCTACTGTAACGGGAGCTTCGGTATTGTGATATTTGAAGTTAAAATTATTCTTCGTTCCAGTATTTTTAGTTATTATATTGTCCATTTTAGGACGTATGCCTTGAAACAATGGTCTGGTGCCCGCAATTCTACTTTGGTCCTCCCAAATTAAATTTAGCCCTTGGCTATTGGAAGTTATGCTAATACCTGTTTTGGGACTAGAGGAGACCTTATTTTCTTTACAAGAGTAGATGATAGTAACGCTGATACAAATAAAAATAATTTTTAGATACTTCATTTTTTTTGGATTGTGAATAGGGTGAAAACCTTTGGTTACACTTTTTTAATAATAATCAAGCAAGCCGTTTATTGGTTGTTTGTGGTAGTGCAATATAGTCCTGATAAGCATTAAAGTAGTGGTCATATGTTTTAGGTTTTAGGTATAGAGCACCAAAAGCTATAACATATGTAGAAAATGGGCCAACATATGTTGTTATGGTATTATTATAGGCTCATGAAGATTGTATGGATAAAATATTTTACAGAAATTAAGAACTTTATTATCCATGTAGTATGCAGAATTGTTCAGGGCTTAAATTATTGGTTATATTCTTTGCCATTTTGTGTTATGCCAATGCGTTGCACGGTTTTCAGGATATGAGGTTTGATCATTTGACCGATGCCGATGGGCTATCAAACAATTCTATTACCGCCATTGCGCGGGATAGGGTAGGGTTTATGTGGTTTGGGTCATATAATGGACTAAATAAATACGATGGAAAGGGGATAATATCCTATCGCTATATTCCTGGGGATGATACAAGTATTAGGGATAACCATATTACCTGTCTTTTTAATGACTCCAGTGGTGAATTATGGATAGGGACCAGAAATGGAGGCTTGCTCCAATATGATTTTGAAATAGATGGTTTTAGGTCGTTCCCTTTACTTGAGCAACATTCACAGATAGGGGTGGAGATTAGGGCTATTGAGGAAGATAATAATGGCAATATATGGGTGGCTACCATAGCATACGGTCTATTTAAAATATCCGTTGATGGGCATATTGAGAATTATACCAACTCTTTACATTCCAACCCCCGATTGGAATCCAATAACATCACAGCCTTATGCTTCAACAAACAAATCAATCAACTATTGATTGGAGGAAAATCCCCCTTTCTGGTATCTTTGGATTTATCTACTTATACCGTTGATAGGTTACCCCTTATCAGCGAGGAAGAAAAGGTATATGTCAAGAAAATTGTGCTGGATAAAACAGGTGGGGTCTGGGTAGCTACCTATAAAAAGGGACTATTTCATATTAGAGAAAATGTACCTGTTATAAATTTCAATACACTAAACAGTGATATAAAACACAATGTCCTTTTTAATCTTTTTTATAACCCGGGTGATAATACCTTATGGTTGGCAACGGATGGACGGGGGATACAGATATATGATATTGAGAAAAATAAATTTAAACAAATTAGTAAATCCCTAGCCCCAACATCCCTGAGCAGTAATAGTGTGTTGGAAATATATGCGGATAACGTGGGTTTTATGTGGATCGGAACCCAATATGGTGGTGTGAATATTTACAACAAGCACTATGAAAAATACAATACCCTAAATATTTATCAGGGATTAACACATAATAGGATAAAATCTTTTTTACAATACGATGAGGATCACATTTATATAGGTACTGATGGTGGTGGGGTATGTTTATTTGATAGGGGAAAAAATAAGATAATAAAAATAGACGCAGTAGGTAGCATGACAAGTGTGAATGCCTTACGGAAGCGGTCTAATGGATCTATCATTATTGGTACTTATGGAAATGGACTAATAGAATATGACCCCAATTCCAAATCTTCTAAAAGTTTGTTGCCTCAGGGTTTTTTGGATAATAATAGTGTAGAGATATTCATACAGGATGTGCTGGAGGTAGATAATAATCTTTGGTTTGGGACACCGTATGGTATTTATTCCTTATCCTCAGACAAGAAGGTCGACAAAATAGTACTTCAGAATCCTGAGGCGCTTGCTGATGACTATCAATTAAATTCCTTAATGTGTTTAACCTTGGCCGATGGCTATTTATGGGCTGGGACCAAGGCTGGTTTCGTTAAAATAGATATCGAGAAAAAACGGGCCGATGAATACTTCAAAATTGTGCCTTCAACCGGATTGACCCCAAAAGATAAGAATATTGTAAACAAAATAAAAAGATATAAAAATGAACTGTACCTCTGTACCAATAGTGGTTTGGAAATTTTTGACCTTCATAGCGCTTCAATTTTAAAACATAAGGGGTTTAAGGAATTGAAGGGTATTGCGATTCATGATATCGTTTTCCAGGACAATAGACAATTTTGGCTTGCCACAAATAAGGGGTTGGCAACCTTAGGGAAAAATAGCGGAACCATTAATTACGAAGATAATTTAAAAGGCCTGCAGGGAAATAGTATCACTACAATATATAGGGCTAATGACGGAGAGCTATTTATTGGGGGCAATAAAGGAATCAATCACTTTTATCCCGAGGATCTAAATTCTGGCACGCACAGTTTACCTATAGTATTTACTGATTTGAAATTATTTAATAAACCGGTAGACTTTTCCAGTCAAAAAGGGGTAATAACCAAACATATATCCAACTATGAAAGTTTAACTTTAAAAGCAAATCAAAATGATATTAGTTTTGATTTTGTAGCCTTGGATTACAATTTGCCCAAACAGCTTAATTATTCCTATATGCTGGAAAATTATGATCGGGATTGGAATCATGTGAAAAACTTAACCACGGCAGGTTATACCAATTTGCCTCCGGGCCAATTTAGATTAAAGGTGAAGGCTTCTAGTTCAGATGGTGCAAGAAAAACCAAGGAACTAATTATGAACATAGAAATACTTCCACCTTGGTATAAGACAATTTGGGCCCTAATATTTTATGTGCTTTTCATTCTACTCTTATTGTATGCATTTTTTAGGATTGTTTTGAACTGGACCAATCTTAACCACAAATTGGAAATTGAGAAATTGGAAAAAGAAAAGAACGAATCATTGAGTAAGGAGCGTATAGAGTTCTTTACCAATATTTCCCATGAATTTAAAACCCCCTTAAGTTTAATTTTGGCCCCCATTGATAATATGATTGAAAATGGTAATGGGTCTACCGAGGACTATAACCTAATTAAGAAAAATGCCAATAGACTTCTTCGTTTGATAGATCAGTTGATGGATTTTAGGCGAAATGAACTCAACAATTTAAATGTCCAACATAGTATTTTCGAAGTAAATCTATTTGTAAGGGAAATTTTAGATTCTTTTCAAAACCTGGCGGATCAGCAAGAAATACAACTTACATATAAACCCTGTCCCGATACGTGTATTAAAATGGATAAGGATAAATTGGATAAGATACTTTTTAATTTGATGTCCAATGCTTTCAAGGCTTGTAAAAGCGGCGATTCCATAATGGTGCGTACAGCCTTTAAGGGTAATGAATTGGAGTTACAAGTAAATGATTCCGGCAAAGGTATTTCTGCTCAAAATCTCAATAAAATATTTGATAGGTTTTATCAGATAGAACAGAATTCAGGGGGCACAGGTGTAGGCCTATCGCTCACCAAAAGATATTTGGAATTGTTAAACGGAAAAATCAATGTGGAGAGCAAGTTCAACATAGGTACCCGCTTTACCATAACTATTCCTGTTGTGTTTTCCGATGACTGCGATGAAAACCTTACCAACGAACCACAAAACCTTTCAGAGGTAGTTGAACTAGGAGAAGCCAATTCCAACATGGTACCAAATACCAAAAAAATTTTAATTGTAGAAGACGACTTGGATATTTTAAATTACCTCTATCATACACTTGGTGATTCCTATCAGGTCATTAAAGCTGTTAATGGAAATGAAGGGTTTGATAGGACTTTGGAGAATTGGCCCGATATGATTATTAGTGATGTTATGATGCCTAATACCACAGGATTGGAGCTGTGTAAAAAAATAAAGACCGATATTCGGACCAATCATATTCCTGTAATTCTCCTGACCGCCATGTCCTCTGAGGAGAATATTATTGACGGAGTAGGGCTAGGGGCAGATTTATATATCCCAAAGCCTTTTAATATTAAACTTCTGCTTGTCCAAATAAGCACATTGTTTAACAATATAGAAAAAAGACATCGGAGGTATAGGGATAACATATTAAGTCCGTCTAATGAAATAAAGGAAGAACAGAAAGAGAATTTATTTGTAGAGCGGGCCAAAAATGTTATTATGGAGCATATATCTGATAGTTCGTTTACCGTAGCGGATCTAAGTCGTGAAATGGCTATGCACAGAACTAATTTGCACCATAAACTAACTTCTTTGACGGGAATGGCCCCTTCTGAATTTATTAGAAATGTAAAATTAAGGGAAGCATTGGCACCTTTAAGTGAGGGCTCAATGTCTATAAGTGAAATAGCCTATAGTGTTGGTTTTAACACGCCCGCTTATTTTTCAAAGTGCTTCAAAAAACAATTTGGTTGCCTGCCAGGTGAATATAGGAAACATCAGGACAAGGGAATCTGAATTTCATGTTGCACAGTTTATTCGTTACAGCGAAACATATTTTGAGAATAAATGTAACCTGCTTGGGTACATCAAAGTGTATAGCTAAATGTCCATATGTTTCCATTCTTTAGTTTGGACAATCGGTAAAGGTTTGTTTTTTAATGCTTTATGTAGTTATTGATGAGTTGCAACATTTGTTGTATCAATATCTACATATGTTGATTTCATTGCTTTTAAAGAGAACTAGTTTTAGTACGATGAAAATTACCAAAGTAAAAAAAGTTCTAATTATTAAACTGATCGTAGTGTCAATGACTATTGTTAGCATGATTTTGTTAGGACTGTGTATTAAATAACCTAAAACTAGTAAAATGGAAAAAAAGATGAAATTATTGCTAATGTTCTTAATGCTTTCTGGCTTAGGAATGTTTTCCCAAGAAGTTCAAATTACGGGTTCGGTTGTGGACGAACAGGGAATTCCTCTGGCAGGGGTTAATGTTCTGTTAGCAGGCACAACCAATGGGACCCAAACTGATTTTGATGGGAATTATGTGCTGATGGCCAGTAAAGGATCTGTTATAAATTTTTCCTATTTGGGCATGAAGTCAATTACAGTAACCGTTGGAAGTTCAAACCAAATTAATGTTACCATGATCGAAGATGCAAATACCTTGGAAGAGGTGGTATTGGTGGGCTACGGATCAGTTAAAAAAGGGGATTTAACGGGATCTATAGCCTCAATATCCTCTAAGGTATTTGAGGAGCAGCCGGTAACACAGGCCTCGGAAATATTACAGGGTAGGATTGCCGGTGTAAATGTTGGTACCCCCTCAGGGAAACCAGGTGGGAACCAGGTAATAAGGGTTCGTGGCGCTAATTCAATTAATGGCAACAATGCTCCCTTGGTGGTGGTGGATGACCTTATTGGTGCCGATTTCAATACCATCAATCCCAATAATATTGAATCCATCCAAGTTTTGAAAGATGCCTCTGCCACTGCCATTTATGGGTCAAGAGGAGCCAATGGGGTCATCTTGGTGACAACCAAAAAAGGACGCGCTGGAAAAGCTCAGATTACTTTTGACCATTTTACTCGAATTCAGGACGTTCCCAATAAAGTAAAGGTCTTGGATGCCGTAGGATATACAACTTCGGCCAACAATAGACGGCGGTATGCAAAATATTCCCAACAAGTCAATGATTTAACAGATTTCAACTACCCAACCACAGAGGAAATCCTAACCCCAGATGAAAACGGAAACAGGAGTATGACATGGTTATATTATCATCCAGGTGCTATTGAGGACGCTAGGAATGGCACCTTGGCTATAGATTGGCAGGACGAAATCTTTAGAACTGCCAGAATGGACAATTATAACCTTGGTATACGGGGAGGCAATGAAGACGTTACCTATGGTATTGATGCCAATTATCTTAACCAGGAAGGACTGGTGATTAATTCGGATTATGAGCGATTCAATCTAAGCACAAGTATCACGGCACAGGCCAGTGAACGACTAAAAGTTGGGGCTACTGCCTTGTTGGTCAGGGAGAATGACAATCCGGTAGGGGAAGGTAGTAGAGGTAGCCTTGGAGTGGTTTCCGCGGCATTATATGCTTTACCGGTAGGTCTCGGGGTTAAGTATCCAGAAACGTACGATGATCCCAAATACCCATTTGATGAGGCTTTTGTAGGACGATATTTTAATCATCGAGGTAGTTTTGGAGGGTTTGGCGATTCTTCTCCCAATGGAGGAGGACTGATAAATCCGGTAGCGGCAGCCTTGGAGCCGGAACGCGAAATTTTAACCACAAGGAATACGCTTTCTTCCTATTTGGATTACAAGATAGCTGAGGGGTTACACCTTAAAGTATCTGGAGGAGCCATCTTGAGCAGCAGTAATAATCGACAATTTTTTAATGAATTGATCAATGGAAGCAGTACACGCGATGGGGAAAGAACGGCCTATACAAGCAATTCCGAGGAAAATTCATGGCAGAATTCAAATATTCTTACATTTAACAAGGAATTCAATAAACATACCCTAGGGGTAACCGGTCTTTTTGAGCAGCAGTATACAACAACTACCGGATCATCCATTGCTGTGCAGGGCTTCACCAATAATACAACAGGATTTAATGCCATTCAGGCCGGGGAGATAGTAACGGCAAAATCGTCTTTTAAGGAAAAAAGGGTCTTATTGTCCTATATGGGACGTATCAACTATGGCTATGATGATCGATTTTTACTAACAGGTTCCATAAGGTCCGATGGTTCTTCGGTTTTTGGGGATAATAACAAATGGGGAATTTTCCCTTCCGGTGCTTTGGCTTGGAAATTGTCCAATGAGAAATTCCTACAGGATAATGCCAATATCAGTAATTTAAAATTTAGAGTTTCCTATGGGGTAACAGGTAATCAGGCGATAACCCCTTACCAATCCCTGACCCAAATTTCTACGGGTGGTATTGGACTGGACTATCCAACCAATGGAAGCTCCCTATCATTAGGTAGTGCCTTTGAAAAAATTGCCAACCCGGATTTAAAATGGGAAAAAACGGCACAGGCAGACATTGGTTTAGACATGTCCCTGTTCAACTATAGATTAAACCTAACGGCGGACTATTACCATAAAAGGACCAGTGACCTGTTGTCATCCCGTACTTTGGCTTCCCAGTCAGGGTTTAGTTCGGTACTGCAAAACGTGGGGGAAGTAGAGAACAAAGGTTTTGAATTCCTATTGGATGGTACCCTTATTACTGGGGACAACTTCAATTGGACGGCTGGGGTAAATGTAACCTTTAATAAGAACAAAGTTTTGGAGCTTAGTACTCCCGAGGAGGAAAGAATTCCGTTAAATAGTGTTATGTACCTGTTAAAGGGACAACCTCTTGGGTCTATTTATGGTTATGAATATCTTGGTGTATGGCAATTGGATGAGGTGGACGAGGCCTATGGTTATGGCCAAATTCCCGGTACGGCTAAAATTGTAGATCAGAATAACGATGGGGTGTATGATGAGCAGGATAAGGTGTTTTTGGGGTCTGCCAATCCAGATGTAAGCTGGGGATTTAATACCGCTGCCACTTATAAAGGGCTTAGCTTAAACGTACAGTTACAAGGATCACATGGAAGTGAAATTTTCAATGCTGGGGCAATGGGACGTTTTGACATGGAAGATGTTGGTGCCACTGGGTATAGAGGGAAGGAAAGATGGCACCCTATAAACCAGCCGGACGGATACTATTCCCGTGTGGACTATACCGGAACCATCAACCAAACAGCCGCAAGGCAAAATGCAACGAAAATATTTACCAGAAAGGATGCGTGGCAATCGGATATATTCGTTGAGGACGGATCGTACATACGGCTCAGTAATGTAACCCTTGGATATCAATTCAGTGATGTAATTACCTCCAAACTTGGGGTGAATGGCTTAAAATTTTACCTGAGTGGTCAAAACCTAAAGTTGTGGACGGACTATACCGGATATGATCCGGAACTGGCGGCCAGCGAAAATGATAGTGTAAAAGGCTATGAGTTGGATGGATACCCCAAAGCCAGAACTTTTACCCTAGGTGTTAAAGTTGACTTTTAAACGAATAAAAAAACAATCATGAAATATTTAAATAGAATTTTTACCAGCATAGTTGTAATCCTGTTACTTGGTTTATTTACAATTTCCTGTGAGAAATTGGAAGAAGAACCATTTAGTTTTGAATCGGCATCCAATACCTTTCAAAATATAGAAAACTTTGAAAACTTGGTAAACGGTGCAACAAGGATATTGCAGAGTATTGACTATTATGGGCTTACAAGTGGTAGTAAAGCCATAGAATCCAATCCAACAATTGATACCTACAGTTTCACACCCGCTGATTTTGAAGGTTATTGGTCCGATTCATATAGGGCTATAAACAATTTGAACAGTATAATTGAAAATATTACCCTAGCACAAAATGGTACTGAGGCACAACGGGATAAGATCTTGGGGAAATCTTACTTTTTAAGGGCTTTTACCTATTTTAATTTAGTTCGCTTTTATGGGGACGTTCCCCTAATCCTCTCTGGGTCCTCTTCTTTGGATAATGTTGGTGTTAGTGATCCTAGGATGGCCTCGGTGGACGTTTATGCCCAGATCATTGCAGATTTTCAGCTTGCAGAATCCTTGTTGGGTACCGCAAATCTTCCAGGGGAGCCAACGGTCTGGGCTGCAAAGGCATATCTATCAAAAGTGTATTTGACCATGGCCGGCGCACCCTTGAAATTAACGGAAAATTATGAGAAAGCAGCATCCAAGGCCAAGGAAATAATTGATTCGGAGGCGTTCCAATTAGGAGCCTATGTAGATAATTTTGTTGCCTCCAATCAAGATAGTAGTAGCAGCATTCTCTTTCAATTCATTTATTCTACCGATGCGGGTTCGGCTTATAGTAATCCATTGTTTGGAAGAACCTCAGTGAGAAACGGAATTACCAACCCTGGTTCCAGGGCCTATAGGAGATATATGGATGAATTTCCCGATGGTCCTAGAAAGGAGACTACTTTTTATATGAACACAGATCCGGTTATTGATAATTTTTTGAATGAAACCGATGGTAACGGCAACTATTCCAATCAGGCCTACAGAAATGCCAATAAAATAGGCGAGCCTGATGAACGAAAATACTTTCTAAAAGATGCCTTGGATACTGGTTTTATAAAAAAGTACACCTACGGTGCCCAAGGTGCGGAAGGAGATCAGTCCGATCAAAATTTGGTTATGTTCAGATATGCAGAAGTCTTGCTTATATATGCCGAAGCCCAAAATTTGGCGGATAATGGCGCCAACAATCTATCCTACGAATTGCTTAATAGTGTAAGAACAAGAGGAAGGGATGAAGCAGCTGCCATTCCTCCAATGTCCCTTTCCACCTCAGAATTTGATAAAATTGTTATTGAGGAACGCTATTGGGAATTTGGGTATGAAATGAAGAGATGGTTTGATGTGCTCCGTAAAGAGATACCATTAACTTTTGATATATATACCGGTGGAGAATATGAAGAATTTACTTCTGCTTTTCCCGATAGGTACCTGTTCCCTATACCACAACGGGAGATTGAATTAAACCCCAATCTTACTCAAAATATTGGATATTAAGACTTTATTTAGTTGAGTTGGTTTAGTTTTGTCAAGAAGAGGCTGTCTAAAAAGGCAGTCTCTTTTTTTGGTTTGAATAGAAATTGATTATACGGGAGGCTGTATTAATGAATTAATAATGATAGCAATTGTTATTAGATTAGTATAGTAGGATAAACATAAGCACATTAGTAATAGAAGATTTTTCCTTTTTTCAATTCTAAAGATGCCCATTTTTTAAGTGAATACAGGACTTCCATTATAAATTATTATAAGCGCTAAATTGGTTTAGCAAATACAGTGACCTCTATATCTGGTTTGAACCAAAATAAATTGATAATTACAAAAAAAATATTTAGCATATGGCAAACATATATGAATCTATGCAGGCGATTAATCCAAAAACAGGGGAGAAATTGGACGGCGTATTCCACGATGATAATGAAGAAACAATAAAGTCGAAAATATTATTGACTCAATAGGCTTTTCAGGATTATAGCAAAACGAGCTATTCTGAAAGAGCTGCATTTTTAGGGGTCGTGGCCGAAGAATTAAAATCGGACAAGGAAAGAATAATACAAAGATGTATCAAGGAAACTGCCCTGCCAGAAGTAAGATTTAACGGGGAATTTCAACGGACCTTAAATCAAATTGAATTATTTTCAGGGGTATTGGATGAAGGTTCTTGGAAGGATTTAAGAATCGATGTAGGTAATCCTAAAAGAACACCGATTCCGAAATCAGATATCCGTCATATGTTAATACCCTTAGGTCCAGTGGCAGTTTTTGGGGCAAGTAATTTTCCTTTAGCTTTCTCTGTTGCTGGAGGCGATACTATTGCCGTTTTGGCAGCAGGATGCTCAGTTGTATTCAAAGCCCATCCGGCTCATACAGGAACTTCTGTGATGGTAGCGGAGTGTATTGGCAGGGCAATAGCTAAAACTGGCTTGCATAGAGGTGTATTTGCAATGATAAACGGGATGTCCAATGAAGTTGGGGGCATGGTGGTTAAACATCCTTTGGTAAAGGCAGTCGGCTTTACGGGTTCATATGATGGCGGGAAGGCTTTGTTGGACATCGCCAACAGGAGGGAAGGACCGATTCCTGTTTTCGCTGAAATGGGAAGTACCAACGCGGTTTTTGTTCTTCCGGAAATCCTCAAGCAGAAAGGAGGGGACATAGCCAAAGGTTTAGCGAATTCCTTAACCTTGGGGGTAGGTCAGTTTTGCACTAATCCCGGGATGGCGTTTATTATTCGGTCCAAAGAAGCAGATAACTTTATAAGTTCACTTAAGACATCTGTCGAAAACTCGGTATGTTGGAGTATGCTGACAAGTGGAATACAAAGTGCTTATTTAAAAGGTTTGGCTAAGACAAAGGATAAGAGGGAATTGACTTGGTCACGCAAGGTAAAGGTGATGGTAGCTACTTGAGTGTTCCAGGTGCTATATTTAAGGCTTCACTAAAAGCGTTTTTGGGAGATGCAACATTATCCAATGAAAATTTTGGACCCAGCAGTATTGTTTTTTAAGCCGAGTCCCCAGCGGAATTGGCCATTGTAGCAAAGCATTTAAATGGGCACCTAACGGCGACCGTTTTTGGATCCACAGCTGACTTGAAAAATAATTTGGAGCTGTTGGAACTCTTAAAAAATAAAGTTGGCAGGTTAAAAATCAACGATTTTCCAACAGCGTTGGAAGTTTGTCATTCCATTGTACATGGTGGGCCATTTCCTGCTACTACAGCTGTACAGTCCACATCAGTGGGCAGCAACGCTATAAAGCGTTTTGTAAGACCAGTTTGTTATCAAGGGTACCCGCAGCAATTACTTCCGGATGAATTAAAGGATGGGAATCCTTTGAAATTATGGCGGGTTGTTGACGGAAATTTGACCCAAGAAGCTATTTGATTGTTACTATTTCCATTTGCGATTATATAGAGGTTGTTTGGTTTAATCTTTAAGCTACATTATATGTTATAAGGAATATTAGTTTTATTATTGTTCTAGGAAACAATTTAACACGAAACAATTGGATGAAAAAAGTTAGTCTGGAAGATATATCAAAGGAACTTGGAGTGTCTAAAACCTTAATTTCTTTTGTAATGAATGGCAGAGCAGAGGAGAAGAGGATTAGCAAAGAAATGACCAAAAGGGTATTGGCAAAGGCTAAAGAAATGGGCTACAAGGCCGACTATTTGGCTCGGGCAATGCGCACTGGTAAATCCAATACTTTAGGCTTGATAATTGCAGATATATCTAATAGTTTTTTTTCCCGATTGGCCCGTAGTATTGAAAATGAAGCTGATAAATTTGGCTATAATGTAATTTTTGGCAGCTCGGATGAAGACGGGAGTAAGACAGGAAAGCTTATAGATGTGTTCAGAAATAAAAAAGTGGATGGCATTATTATTTGTCCAACAAAAAGTGATAAAAAATATATAGAGAACCTTCAAAAAGATAATTACCCCTTTGTTCTGGTAGATAGATATTTTTCTAACATATCCTGCAATTCCGTAGTTGTTGACAACTATCAAGGCTCCTTTCAATTAACACAAAAACAGTTGGAAAGGGGGTGCAAAAGATTGGCGTACATAAATTTTAATTCAGAATTGACCCATATGGAACAGAGATTACTGGGTTATAAGGATGCACTTAAAATTAATTCAATTGACATTGATAATAATTTAATAAAGTCAGTGTCATACCATAATATTGAAAAGGATATAAAAGCTGTACTTGATGAACTGTTGGGTAAAGATGGGGAAATAGATGGCATTTGTTTTTCTAATAATCATACTGCCTATGTAGGGATTAAATACCTTATAAATAAATACAATAAGTTACTGAAGGGTGTTTCACTTAGTTGTTTTGACACATATGATTATATGGAATTGCTACAAATGCCATTTTTGTCGGGAAAGCAGCCTATAGAGGAAATGGGAAAACTTGCGGTTGATTTAATTATGCAACAAATAGAAGAAGAGGATTGTTTTGAGCCTCAAAGAATTATACTACCTATTAACTTTCCTGCACTTAAGAGTTAGATAAATTAAAATATTCATAACTTTTCTTTATAAATTTTGTCAAATCAAAATATATTGTATTTTAGCTAAATCGATTAAGCTGAAATATATGAAACTTTATAAAAAAGATGATAGCGTTTTTATAGTACATGGAAATGAGGTGTTTTATAAGTCAGGGGTTTGCTGGGATAATATTGTAAACCGCAAGAATTTATTTCAACAACTAAAAGAGGAGCTTGTAGCTTATGATGTTGTAAAGGATAATGTTGAATTTCTATTACAGGGTAAATGGGATGCTCCAATCGGAAGCCAGGAAATATGGGCTTCTGGTGTTACCTATAGACGAAGTAGGGAGGCTAGAATGGAGGAATCCCAATTGAAAGAAGGTGCCGATTTTTATGATCTAGTTTACAATGCCGAGCGCCCCGAACTTTTTTTTAAGGCATTGGCACAAAGAACAGTTGGAAATTTGGGGCAGGTAAATATTAGGAAGGATTCTTTATGGAACGTTCCGGAACCGGAACTAACATTGTTTATTAGTTCTGAAGGTACAATTGAAGGTTATACCGTAGGAAACGATATGAGTTCCAGAAGTATAGAAGGCGAAAATCCTCTTTATTTGCCTCAAGCTAAGGTATATGAAGGGTGTGCTAGTATTGGCCCTTGTTTATATGTTCCGGAGTTTTCACTTTCTCACAATACAGAAATAAAGATATTTATAACTCGATCGGGCAAGGTAATTTATTCTGATTGTATTGCTATAAACCAAATGAAAAGATCTTTCGATGAGTTGGTTGGTTACTTGTACAAATCATGTGAATTTCCTAATGGCAGTTTTTTGATGACTGGAACCGGAATGGTTCCTGGGAATGATTTTACACTCGAAAAGCAGGATGAAATAAGGATACATATAGATGAAATTGGGACTTTGGTCAATTATGTAGGATGTATTTAAGGCGCTAAATTTAAGCTAGCATGAAAAAAGTAAAATTAGAAGAGGGACAAAAAAACAATTGGGTCGATAATCTTGATGGTTTGGAAAAAAATGTTCCGATTGTCGCTAAAAAGGTCTTATTTCCTTTTGTTTTAATAACCTCCTTATTTGCCTTGTGGGGTTTTGCCAATGACATTACAAATCCCATGGTTTCTGCATTTAAAAAAATATTGGAACTGGATAATCTCCAAGCTTCATTGGTGCAGTTGGCCTTCTATGGAGGCTATGGGACCATGGCTTTGCCCGCAGCTATTTACATAAAAAAGTACTCCTATAAAAAAGGAATATTATTAGGGCTGGCCCTATATGCCTTAGGAGCCTTATTGTTCTATCCGGCGGCAGTTTACGAACAGTATTACTTATTTCTAGGGGCCTTATATGTTTTAACATTTGGTCTTGCTTTCTTAGAGACAACAGCAAATCCTTATATCCTTGCCATGGGTGATGCTAGAACCGCTACCCAAAGGCTTAATTTGGCGCAGGCCTTTAACCCGATTGGCGCACTTTTGGGGTTGTTTGTGGCCCAGAGTTTTGTTTTGGGTGCGTTGCAGTCCGATGACGTGGATTATTCTACACTTTCGGAATCGGCGAAAGGATTAATAAAGACTACGGATTTGTTGGTAATACGTGACCCCTATGTGGTCCTAGGTGTTGTTGTTCTGCTAATTATGACAATAATCGCCTTTGTGAAAATGCCTGAAAACCAGGAAAAGGGAAATTCTACTGTCCGCAATTCGATTAAAAGATTGTTTAAAAAGAAAGAATTCGTCGGTGGGGTAATTGCCCAAACGTTTTATGTTGGTGCGCAAATAATGTGTTGGACCTATATTTATCAGTATGCTGAAATTTTAGGGATCAACAACCAGACGACCGTAAATTATGCTATGACTGCATTGGGGGTGTTCTTATTGGGGCGCTGGATATGTACTTTTTTGCTTAAATATGTTGACTCAGGCAAATTGCTGATGTTGCTATCTATCGGAGCTATATGTTGTACGCTTGGAGCTATATTTATTTATGGGATAGGAGGACTTTATAGTTTGGTAGCCATTTCCTTCTGTATGTCTTTGATGTTTCCTACTATATATGGGATAGCACTGGAAGGCTTGGGTGAGGAAACCAAGTACGGTTCAGCTTTTTTGGTCATGGCTATTGTAGGTGGAGCCATAATGCCGTCGCTGCAAGGCTTAATTTTGGATATAGGAGGAACGGGATATGATGATGTAAAAATTTTAGGAGTTCCTGAGGTTAATTTCTCGTTTATACTACCATTAATTTGTTTTGTTGTTGTTGCGATTTACGGATTCAGATCTATAAAATATTAAGTATACATAGGGTATTTACCACTAGAATAATCTTTAATATGTAAAATGAATACAAGTTTAAAATGGAGTTTACTGATTATCATGGGAGTAATCTATTTCTCTTCGTGTAAATCGAAGAACGGTAAAGAGGAACAAATCATTGAGAGTCAAAATTTTTACCTTCAAGGTAGTTTTGGTTATGACAGGGAGTTTTTAAAAAGGCATTATGAAGGCACCATTGTCTTGGAGAATCAGGATAAAAAAGCAAGTATCGTTTTATCCCCGGAATTACAGGGCAGAGTAATGACGAGTACTTTAAATGGTAATGCAGGTATTAGCTATGGTTGGATTAATTATGATTTGATCGTATCAGGTAAGATTAAACCTCAGTTTAATCCGGTAGGAGGAGAGGAACGTTTTTGGTTGGGGCCGGAAGGAGGCCAATACTCATTTTATTTTAAGCCCGATAGTGCATTTAGTTTTGAAAATTGGATTGTACCGGCCCCAATTGATACCGAACCCTTTGAAGTCATTGAGCTTCAAAATAATAGGGTGGTTTTTAAGAAGGAAATGAAGCTGGTCAATTATTCTGGAAACTCATTTGATATTGGAGTGAAAAGAACGGTTTCATTGTTAAATGATCAAGAAATTGCGATTAATTTAAATATGTCTGGGTTGGAAGTTTCGACAGTAGCCTATGAAACGGATAATCAAGTGACCAATAATGGACACCTGGCATGGACCAAAGAAACAGGCCTCCCTTCTATATGGCTTTTGAGTATGATGACTCCTTCGCCGGAGGTTACTGTAGTGATTCCTATTGTAGAAGGAGAGGAAACGGAAAAGGGACCTAAGGTCAATGATAATTATTTTGGACAAGTGTCTTCAGATCGATTAAAAACAACCGCAAAAACTATTTTTTTTAAGACCGATGGAAATAGCCGTGGGAAAATAGGGATTTCGCCCCAACGGGCAACAGCTTTTATGGGAAGTTATGATGCTATAAATAACACATTGACGATATTACAAATCCCTCAACCTTCATCCAATGACTCCTATGTGAATTCAGCATGGGAGATACAAGACGATCCTTATTCAGGAGACGTTCTTAATTCCTATAATGATGGAGAATTGGAGGACGGTTCTCAAATGGGTCCCTTTTATGAATTAGAGAGTTCTTCTCCAACTTTGACTCTAAAACCTGGAGAAGCCTATAGCCACATTCAACGTATATATCATTTTAAAGGTACCAAGGAAATGCTTGATCCTATAGCTCAAAAAATATTGGAAGTTTCGATCGATGAGATTTTGGCTGTATTTTAATTTTTAAATAGTAGAAAATGAAGATTTATATCTTAGGAATGAAAAGAATTTACTTTTTAGGTTTGATGGCTTTATTGCTATCCTCCTGTGCCGTAGGCAAAAAAAATAATAGCTCGGTTTTGGACCGTGCAGAAATCCCCTATATTATAGGTGAAAGTAGGCAAATCTTTGACCCCAAACCTTCCGAGACATTTGATGAAAACAAGTGGTTTACCAACGATCATTGTTTTGTGGTGGACCAGCGCGGAACATTGCATTGGTTTGGGATAAATAATCCTTTTCCGCCTCAGGGAAAAGATTTATATAGATACCACCCATATTTAGGACATCTTACTTCCCAATCGGCGACCCAGGATTGGATAAGGGAGCCCTTTGCCATTAATGAGATTAATGGTACTGAATACATAGGTGCTCCATTCGTGGTATGGCACGAAGAATCCAATCGGTGGGTGATGGTCGTAGAACAGTGGCGGGAAAAAAGACAATTGGAAGTCTATTGGTCTAATGATTTGCTGGATTGGAAAACCAACACTAAAGCTATTTTACCGGAAAAATTATGGGTAGGCACTAGAGATCCACATATAATGAATGGTAATGACGGTAAGTACTGGATACATGTGGTGGCAACCGGAAATGAAGGGGTTAAGCAGTCGCAGGTCTTACGCATAAGAACCAAAGATTTTGTGAATTTTGAAGAGCCTGAAACTATCATGGGAATTAATGACAATAATTGGGCAACGCTTATAGAGTCACCCTTTCTAGTAGAAAGAAACGGATTGTACTATCTTTTCTTTACTTATGCCCATAGGCGTTATGCCGAGACCATTGTGGTGGTTTCTGAGAATCCGAACCATTTTGATTACGAAAAAAATACCTTGACAACCTTATTTGGACATGCCGCTGAGATTTTGAATTATAAGGGGAAGGAATATATTACTTCTTGTGGTCCCGAGGATGCACATTATTTAAATGGTCATGGAGTGACCATGGCAGAATTAGGCTGGTTACAGCCATCAAGGAATTAAGCTGATTAAAAGATATCCTGCATAATATTTTATGAGTGGAAAAAAGAAAATAATATGATGAAGTTGAAGTTTGTTTTTTTACTGACCGTGTTGATGTTCAACGTTAAAGTGCTCATTGGACAACAGCAGTTGGGAATTTTGGAAACTGATCACGAATTAAGATACATAGGAATGCCGGTAGGTGGAATTTGCACTGGTCAAGTTTACCTAGGAGGAGATGGCCAATTATGGTATTGGGATATATTTAATATTGCTAAAATATCATCTGGAAATGAAGGTGGACATCGTTATTATTTAAATCCATTGGTACAGGAAAATAATTTTGAGAATGGTTTTGGGATTACAATCAATAGCGAGGGATTTGAGTATAAAAGACTGCTAAATAAGTCCGGGTTTTCCGATATAACTTTTCAAGGGGAATACCCCATAGGAAAGGTTACTTATAGGGATCCGCAATTACCTATAAAAGTGGAACTAAATGCCTATACGCCATTTATTCCCACAGACGCCGACAACTCCGGATTACCCGTGGTGGTTATGGAATATACGGTAACCAATGAGTCGAAAACCGAGATGGATGTTGCCTTAAGTGGCTGGTTGCAGAATACAGCGGCTTACTGGAGCGGCCAAAACCAAGCGTTAAAGGGGCAACACCAGAATAGGATAGTAAATAATGGGAAATACACAAGATTGGTATGTGAGAATATTGATAGGGAGTCGGATCAATACCCAGATGCCGGTAATATGAGTCTTACACTGATAGGGGAAGGTGTTGGAGATGCAGGATCAACCAAAGATAAAGGTGCTCTAATGTACGAGGTGTTAAAAGAAAACACCGACGCTACCTCGGCCATAGGAGAAAAACTAGTGGGTAGTGTATCTTCTAAGGTGCTTTTGAAACCTGGGGAGCAAAAGACATTTACCTTCCATTTAAGCTGGTACTTTCCCAATGTTCATCTATGGGATGGGGGACACCATTGGAACAATAAGGAAGATTTAAGACATTATTACAGTAGCCAATTTGAAGATGCGGCTGCTGTATCTGACTATTTGATGGAGAAGCCAGAACTTATTGAAAATACCAAAATTTGGAATAAAACATGGTACAATTCTAGTTTGCCCAAATGGTTCCTGGATAGAACATTTGTAAATGTAAGTACGTTGGCAACGACTGCTTCTGTTAGGTTCAACGATCTTAAGGACCGGAAAGAAAGCGAAGGTAGGTTCTATACCTATGAAGGAGTTTATTTGGGAGAAGGGACTTGTACCCATGTATTTCATTATGAACAGGCTTTGGGACGTGTTTTTCCAGATTTAGCACAGCATTTGCGGGAACAAGTTGATCTGGGCTTGTCTTTTCAGGACAACGGAATCATATCCTATAGGGGTGAATTTAGTGGATTGGGCCGTCATGATGGTCGTGGTTTTGCCATTGATGGTCATGCAGGAACTGTAATGAGAATTTATAGGGAGCACCTAATGTCTTCTGATAGCGAGTTTCTGAAAAGGAACTGGAAGAAGATTAAGAAATCTATTCAGGTGATGATCAACCAGGACATGGAAAAGACAGGAAAGGCTGACGGAATCATAGAAGGTCCACAATACAATACCTTAGATAGAACTTGGTATGGTAAAATAAGCTGGATAAGCGGTTTGTACGCAGCCTCCTTAAAGGCAGGAAAACAAATGGCTTTGGAAATGGGAGACAAAAGCTTTGCCAAGACATGCGATAAAATAGCGAATAGGAGTTTTAAAAATATCTCTAGGGAATTGTTCAATGGAGAATATTTTGTTCAGATAAATGATCCTGATCATCCAGAAGCTCCCAATACCAATGAGGGCTGCCATATAGATCAATTGTTGGGGCAGTACTGGAGCTCCCAATTGGATCTTGGATATATCGTAGATCCGGAAAAAGCTAAAAAAGCATTAACCTCCATTGTCAAATATAATTTTGTGGACCAATATGGCGATTATCTTAAAAATGCGGACATTCCCGTAAAAAGATATTATGCTGATAAGGATGAGTCTGGCGTGATTATGGCAACTTTTCCAAGAGGAGGAACCGATATCGCACCTGGTGTCATAGCAAATGAATGGGAGAAACTGGTGATTGGTTATTTTAGTGAAATTTGGACCGGACAGGAACACCAGTTGGCCGCAACTCTTATTTCCGAAGGGTTGGTTTCGGAAGGTTTAAAGATAGAAAAAGCCATCCACGACCGTTATACCAGCCAAAGAAGGAATCCGTACAATGAAATCGAATACGGTAATCATTACACCAGGGCCATGAGCGGTTATGCACCGTTTATTGCAGCTTCAGGCTTTACCTATCACGGACCAAAGGGAATCATCGGATTCGCACCGAAGTTGAGTCCAGAGAACTATAGGTCGGCCTTTATTACGGCAGAGGGATGGGGGAGTTTTAGTCAAAATATATCGGATTCTTCCCAAAAGGTGGTATTAACCTTAAATTATGGGAAATTGAACCTGAATGAAATCAAGCTGGAACTTCCTAAAGGAAAAAAAGCTTCCAAATTAAGGTTTTACATAAATGGAAAGGAGATAAAGACGCTTGAATTCAAGTTGGAGGAAACTAAATTAAATATTAGAATACACCCTATAACTTTAAGTCAGGGAGATGTGTTAAAAACTGTAGTAACCTTAAAGTAATATCATAGAATGAAAATTATATCAAAAATTATTTTGTCCCTAGTTGTAGTAGTAACTTTTTTGCCTATAGGGTGCAAGCAGGGATCCATAAAAACCGAGGAACCGGAAAGTGCCACATTTAGGGTAGAAACTCCCGTTATTTCTGGTGATTGGAAACATATATTTAATCCCAGTGATACCCGTTCCGAAATAGATACTACTTGGTACACCAACGACCATTGCTTTGCCAAGGGCCCGGACGGCAAATGGCATGCCTATGGTATTATTGGTCATAAACCTATTAACCCCTGGACCGGAGAAAATAAATTGTTCCATATTTCTGCTGATAGTATTTCCCAATTAAAGTGGGAAGACCACGATTATGCCCTTGAGGTAAAACCGGGGGTAGAGCGTGTGCTATGGGCTCCCCATGTTTTTGAGGAAAATGGGAAAAATTATATGTTCTACAATATAGGTAATTTACAGGAAAAGGCTCCCTTTTATGCCAGTTGGGGACAGTTGTGTATGGCAGAATCCGATGATATGTTTAATTGGAAACGGCATGAATTAAATCCATTGTTCAGCGACCCTGGACATGCTAGGGACTCTTTTGTTTTTAAGGATAACGACATGTATTATTTTTATTATACCCGTACCTTTAAT
The DNA here is from genome assembly GCF_023016025.1 of Arenibacter sp. S6351L. Lineage (NCBI taxonomy): Bacteria > Pseudomonadati > Bacteroidota > Flavobacteriia > Flavobacteriales > Flavobacteriaceae > Arenibacter > Arenibacter sp. S6351L. The sequence goes on from NZ_JALKBB010000022.1 coordinate 52,065, forward strand.
GAAGTTGACCTTCGCTCTTGCGTAGCGGTACGTACCAGTCCAGATTTGAAACATTGGAGTGGGCCAAAAATTGTACATATTCAACCCTATGAGGCGGATTGGGCCGGGGATGCCGAAAGTCCGTTTATGGTAAAAAGAAATGGTCTATACTATCTATTTGTTTGTCGTGCACTTACTGATTATAACGAAACCCATGTATATTGGTCTAAAGATCCATTAGATTTCCCTATAGAGAATTTAGTGACCTCCTTGCCTTTACATGCTCCTGAAGTGATTAGGGTAAGTGAAGACGAATGGTATATTTCCAATACGGGTTGGGATAAAAAAGGGGTTTTTTTGGCCAAACTGGAATGGAAATAGGTTTACTACTAATGATAAGCTGAATATAAGAACTGTTCTTCATATATAAGAATCGGTGCATGAGTAATTTTGGTGACCCAATTTGGGTGTTTGGACCAATTTAAGAGGAGCTAATCGCGTCCTTATTTTTTAACATCGTTACAGGAAACAAATTGTTTCAGCGGGCATGTACACTTATTGGATTCTGCTTTGTATAGCGGAGTAAATTATTACTGTAACGGAGCTCTAAGCGGATTTTGGTGGGAGGAAGGCAATGAGCAATCCAAAGGTAAATATTGGTATAAAGAAACGCCCCCGGGGTATGCAATTGTCAGTCTATACCAAGATGGTTTCATTGAAAATAAGTATTATCCCCATTCTTTCTAAGGTTAAAATTCATATAAGTACGATATTTTTAAGAACAATAGGTACCTAATGAAAAGACCCAAAGGTTAAATTTTAATATATTTTTGGCAAAATATTATTGTTTTATAATATTTTTTATATATTAGCTAAATCGAATTAGCGGTGGAGTATTTAACCTGATATTGTTAGAAAGATATTTTTTTGCTTATTAGGCTAAATCGAATTAGCAATGTGATTAAAGGCTATTTACTATTATGGTGTTTTTTTTAAAATATAAGCTTAAACGTTTAAGTTAAAAGGCGTTTTACTAAAATATCAACGCGCGCCAGATAAAATTAAATATTAACCTATGAATAATTATATATGACATAAAATGCAAAAACAAAGGCCCATTCAAAAGAATAATGTGGCATGTAAAATTTAAAAATTATCAACCAATTACCAAAACTAAAATATGATGAAAAAATCTTGTTTTGATAAAAAATTACAATTCTTACTAAACCAAGTAATAAGAAAGGGTAGTCTCTTTTTATCTATCGCTTCGTTGACAAGTTTCAATGCACATGCAGAAAGCAATGTGAATATTCCGGTATTACGACAAAATTTATTGGTCAGTAATTCCATTTTAACAGACGCATTTAGCCTTTTTAACAATGTTCAAGACGGTATCGTTAAAGGTTCTATTACCGATGGAAGTGGAATGCCATTACCTGGTGCAAATGTTGTTGTTATAAGTAGTAATATAGGTGCAGTAGCAGATTTTGATGGTAACTACACTATTAAGGCGAAAAGAGGTGATGTTCTGGAGTTTTCATATTTAGGAATGCAGAAAAAATCGATTACTGTAGGAGACACAAATACTATTAATGTTGTTCTAGAAGAAGATGCCAACGCCTTGGAAGAGGTAGTAGTGGTTGGTTATGGTTCCAAAACCAAAGCTTCACTGACCGGTGCTGTTGATGTAATTACAGCTGATCAAATTGAATCGAGACCAGCAACAAATGTACTTTCCTCCCTTCAGGGGATTGCTCCCGGGGTCACTATAACTCGTTCTGGTGGACAACCTGGTCGCGAAGGCTTTAATGTTAATATACGCGGTCTTTCTTCTACAAATGGGGGGAATTCGCCATTAATTTTAATCGATGGTAACCCTGCAGATGATTTTAACACTATAAATCCCCGCGATATTGAGAGCATGTCGGTTCTTAAAGATGCATCAGCCGCTATATACGGCTCACGGGCAGCTGGTGGGGTTATATTAATAACCACCAAGAGTGGTGTAAAAGGTAAGCCTAAAATACGTTTTAGTTCTTTTACAGGAATGTCGAGCGCATTGAATAAAATAGAGTATCCCAATATGTTGCAATACGCGGAAATGCATAGGGAGGCCGATATCAACAATGGAGTGGCTCCTTTTTGGAATGATGAAAGGATACAAGGAATCAAAGTTGGCTCTGCACCAGTGCGTTTTGATGGATCACCGGAATTTCAATTTTTTGAAAGTACGGATTGGGTGGACGAACTTTACGGGGCCGGAACGCAACAGGATTATAACATGAGTATAAGTGGTGGAGGAGAAAAATCCGATTATTACTTTTCACTTGGTTATAATAAGACGGATGGTTTAATAGAAGCTGCTCCGGATAAGGCCCAACGTTTTAATATTCGATCGAATCATACTTATCGAATTTCGGATAAATTAAAAATCGATACAAAATTAACCTATGAACGGTTGGCAACTACTGAATTGTATTGGTTGGACAGGGTGATAAATGCGGTTCGTTTGCAACCCATATTCTTTCCAGTTAAATCACAAAACGGTGAAAATTGGTTTTCACAATGGGGGTACTCCAACCCAGTGGCAATGGCACAAGAGGGAGCACCATTGGAAAGGTGGACGAATAGATTTGCACCTACTATTGCGGTTGATTGGGATTTTGCCAAGAATTTTAAATTCATCGGCCAGGCTGGTCTCACTTTTGAAAATTTTGATTCCAGAAGGATAACCACTCCCATCCCATACTATTTTTGGGATGACAAATTTGCTTATAACGAGTACGCTACCTCGCCTAATAATGCGAATTATGAATATGGAAAGACGAATCAAAGGAACTATAGTGCCCGTCTTCAATACGAAAACAATTTCAATGACGCTCACAAAGTAAGTGTAATGGCCGGAGCAACCCACGATGAGTATGATAACGATTGGTTTAGTGCTTACCGGGATGATTTTGTTTCAAATGAACTATTTACATTGAATCTTGGCGACAAGGAGAATATGAGCAATGATGGGGGAGGATATCATTGGGCTTTGGAATCCCTTATTTCGCGGGTCAATTATGGTTTTAGGGATAAATACTTGTTAGAGGCTAACTTCCGTTATGATGGTACATCACGATTTGCAAGAGAACAGAGATGGAAATTGTTCAGTAGCGTTCAAGCTGCATGGAGGCTGTCTGAGGAAAACTTTATAAAATCGACCGGTTTTTTTGATAATCTTAAACTCCGTTTATCTTATGGTGAATTGGGTAATCAATCTGGAATTGGACTTTATGATTATGTGCAGAATATCAATATAGGAGGGCAGTATCCTTTTGGTAATACCCAAAGAGCTCAATCGGCTACCCTAGCTGGCATGGTATCGGCTAACAGGACTTGGGAAACCTTAATTTCTAGAAATATTGGGTTGGATGCTACGATATTGGACCATCGATTGAATTTTTCTTTTGACTATTACAAAAAGACAAACAAGAATATGTTGGTAGGTGTAACATTACCGGCAGTGTTAGGATCAACACCACCTTATACCAATAATGGTGAGCTAGATTCTTGGGGATGGGAAATGAGTTTAGGCTGGAAGGATCAAGGAGAAAAGTTTAGCTATGGTATTAATTTGGTTTTAAGCGACAATACCAACAAAGTCGTGGACCTTGGAGGATTTGATAATTATGGTCCTGGACTAAATGGGTTCAGAGAAGGTTATCGCTCCAATTTGTACTATGGTTACGATTTTATAGGAATTATCCAGAACCAAACACAACTGGACGAATATAAAGCGTTTTCTGGAGTGCCCACTAATATAGGAATTGGAGATGCCATGTTTAGAGATGTTGATGGCAATGGTAGGATTGATGCCTACAGTGATGAAAGGGAAAACGGTGATCTATTGGTTTTAGGGAACACAGACCCACGATATTCTTTTGGGGTTAATCTTAACGCAAAATGGAAGGGATTGGATTTTTCAGCCTTTTTTCAAGGTGTAGGGAAAAGAACTGTATTTAGGGAAAATGAAGCCCGTATTCCCTTTAATCAACCATGGTACCACCCACCAGCTTTGTTCTATAACAACACTTGGGCCGCAGACCGAACAGATGCCAAATACCCAAGAATATCCCATAGCAATATTAGATGGTGGAATTTTGAACATTCATCCAATAACAAGGAAAATGGTGCTTATGTACGTTTAAAGAACATTCAATTGGGCTATAGCCTTCCTGATCGTATTTTGGAAAAGGCTGGTGGCATGGAAAAAATGAGACTTTACATAACAGCGACTGACATATGGGATTTCCATAAGTTGCCAGGGGGGTATGACCCAGAGGATAATTCTTGGGGCAGTAATTACCCTTTTGCAAAGTCCGTGGGAATAGGTTTAGATGTAACATTTTAATAAAAAGGTAATATCATGAAATTAAATAAAATATTTTTTTTGATTCTTATAATTATTTGTACAGAATCCTGTAACAAGGAACTGGATTTATTTCCAAAAGATCAGGTTTCTGATGGTTCTTTCTGGAGTACACCTCGGGATTTTGAATTAGCGGCCAATGCGTTTTATGGAGGCTTACCTGGATTTGCGTATCCCAGAGATACCGAATCTGAAATTACTTTTGGGCAAGGGCCTAATGAATTAAGTAATGGATCTTATTTACCACCTGATGAATCTGGACGATGGAACAATACCTATTCTGCTTTAAGAGGGATTAACTTTTTGTTCTTGAAGAGTGAAGATTATCAAAATCCTGAAGAGATTCAAAGATGGATTGGTGAAGCGCATTTCTTTAGGGCATTTAATTACTTTGGTCTACTGCAACAATATGGAGGCGTACCTATTGTAAAAGAAGTTTTGGATACAAATAGTGAGGTTTTGACGGCACCAAGAAATTCACGGGAAGAAGTTGCAGATTTTATAATGGATGATTTGCAGAAAGCGATTGAAAAATTACCAAGTCAAAGCAACATTCCCGATAACGAACTAGGTAAAATTTCCAAAGAGGCGGCATTAGCATTTTTAAGTCGTGTGGCTTTGTTTGAAGGTTCATGGGCCAAATTTCATGGAGGAAATAATGCAACTGAATATTTAACTATCGCAGTCCAAGCAGCAAAAACCGTTATTGATGGGGGACAATTTAGTTTGTTTAATGCCTTTGGTATTGGTGAAAGCTATAGAAAACTGTTTAACGAAGCAGGGGAAGATTGTAGTGAAGTAATTCTTTCTAGAAAATATGTTCTGGATATAAACGGAACCCATAATGCTACGAGATGGCTGGAGCAAAATATTATGAATCCAACACGCAGTCTAATTGATGATTATTTGTGTACAGATGGCTTGCCAATTGAGGATTCACAATTATTTGAAGGGTATAGTACCATGGCATCAGAATTTGAAAATAGAGATCCTAGGCTTATGCAGACGGTATTAAAACCGGGAGTTGAATATGTTGGAGCTGGAGCAGCTTTAACAGTATACGAAAAACCTAGGTTGGAAGGAGCCCTAACACGGACTGGATATACAAATTATAAATTTTTAGGGGAAACAGAAGAATCATGGGCAGGTCGTGCGGAATATGATAATATAGTTTTTAGATACGGAGAAGTACTTTTGAACTATGCCGAAGCAAAATTTGAATTGGAGGAGTCCATTTCCGATGCCGATTTAGATTTATCTATTAACAAATTAAGGGATCGTGTTGGAATGATACACCTTACCAATTCACATGTTGACAATAATGGATTGGATATGCGTACGGAGATACGAAGGGAAAGAAAAATTGAATTGGCCTGCGAAGGTTTTCGATTTAATGATTTAATGCGTTGGAAAACTGCGGAATTAGAAATGCCAATGGCCATAAAAGGAATCAAGTTTGTAGGGACGGAATACGAGTCGGTATTTCCCGAAATTACTCCTGGGATTCAATTTCAGGTAGATAATGAAGGATTTATTGTTGCAGAACCTGCTTCTTCAAGAACTTTTGATGCTTCTAAACACTATCTGAGGCCATTACCTAAAAAACAAATTAATTTAAATCCCAATTTAGAACAAAACCCAAATTGGTAACAAGATATTAAAGTTAAAATAAGTGGATTATTTTAGTTAGTTTGTCCCTACGCCTAGTTAACGTAGGTTATTTAGGGAGCCAAATGGCTCCCTATTTTTATAACTGATGGATACAATTTATGTCATAGAATAGTTGTGAAAACCAACCGGACATACATAAGTGTTAAATATTTACATATAATACAAAAATTTAAATATTAGTACTATATTGCTAAATCTATTTAGCAAATTGATTATTGTTGGGGATTATTGGGTCAAGCTATTTATATAATGACTTTGGAGTGCAGTTAATGAATAAGTTATTTTGGGATTTGTCATTCGTTTCATATATAAAATACTTTAGAATGAAGATAATTATAGTTGTTCCATTTTTATTGTTAATAGGTTCTGTTACAGGACAAGAAATTGTTTCCAATGCGGATGTTACCATAGCAACTCTTTTGGAAGAAATGGTAAATAAGGATGAATTGGCAAAACTACCCAAACACTCTTTTAAGACACTACAAGCGAGTAGTTATTCGCGTAAATCCGTTTCACAAAACGAAAATGGTTGGTTTGATAATGCGGATGCGAGCCAGTTTGTACGTGTTGAGGTTAATGAAGGCCGTAAAGAACATGTTTTAATGGATGTTGAGGGGCCAGGGGCCATCGTAAGGTTTTGGAGCACTTGGCATGCCCAAAAATTCTCTATGGGTACCCTACGGATATATTTTGATAATGCTTCTAGCCCACAGATTGAGGGAAGGATAGATGAAATTATCTCTTCAAATAAATATGTAGGTAGCTCCCTGTCCCATAAAGTTGCGTCTTTTCAGGAGAACGGGGGTTGGTTTGAAGGGCATAACCTCTATTTCCCCTTACCTTATGCTAAACATTGTAAAATAACTTATCAGAAGGCTGATGAGAGCGTTGACGATGTGCTATATTATCAAATTAACTATAGGCAGTATGCACCAGAGGTATCGGTGCAGTCTTACCAAAAAGGAGATTGGGAAAATGGAGAATTTCAGCGGAACATTAGGGTTGCATCTAAAAAATTGGCCCAACATAAATTGGGAAGCAACAAGGGTATGAAAGCTTTTTTTAACGGTGTGGTCAAAGCAGGCGATTCGATATCAACCCAAATACAAGGAAACCGGGCTATAAGAAAGATAGCTCTAAAAATAAATGCTACTCACATGGAGCAAGCTTTACGATCTACGGTGATAGCTATGGAATTTGATGGCAAAAAAACAGTTTGGGCACCCACAGGGGATTTCTTTGGAACAGGCTATAAACTATCGCCGCATAGGACAAGGATGATCGAATTGGACAAAGATGGGGAGATGCAGTTGTTTTTTCCGATGCCCTTCCAAAATACAGCAAAAATTACCATACATAATTTTGGAAATGAGGATGTAGAACTGAAAAAAATGGAATTGATTCATGCGCCATGGGAGTGGGATGCAAGGAGCTTGTATTTTCATGCTAATTGGCGGAATTATCCAAATATAAGTACCTCGGAAAAGAAAGATATCAATTATATTGAAATTAAGGGAAAGGGTAAATATGTTGGAGATGTTTTGACCCTTTTTAACAATAGTTATGAATGGTGGGGAGAAGGTGACGAGAAAATTTATGTGGACGGCGAAAGCTTTCCTTCCAACTTTGGTACGGGAACAGAGGATTATTATGGCTATGCCTGGTGTAGTGTAGTCGATTTTGAGACTCCTTTTATTGCCCAACCCATTGGTGATGGGAATAGGAGTCCTGGCCTTACGGTTAACAGTCGTTGGAGATCTTTGGATGTTATTCCATTTAACAAGTCCCTAAATTTTGATATGGAAATTTGGCATTGGGCCGCTACTCAAATGGATTACGCTCCTACTACTTTTTGGTACGGAACTAAGGATTCGGAAGCGAACTACACCGAAGCTATAGAAACGGTTCAATTACCGTTAAAATTCTCGAATCGGTTTGAGGCGGAGGGTTTTGATATAGATAAAATAAAGGGTGGGGAAATAATAACACAGGCCTTCCTTTCGTATGATTGGAGTGCCCGAAATCATTTGCTATGGGATAAATTAAAGAAGAATGATGCTCTAAAGTTGACATTTTATTCGGAAATGGAACGAAAGGGAAGATTGACAATGGTATTTACCCATGCACCCGATTACGTAATTGTTGACGTAATGTTAAACGGTGAATTAATTTTTGAAAACCTGGATTTATTCAATGAGAAGTTAGGCCTTAAAAAATACCTATTAGAGAAGGGAAAAATAAAGAAAGGGAACAATACATTAAAACTAATGGTTAAAGGAACTAATAAGGCCAACCCCAAAGCAGATAAATTGGGAGTCGATTATTTAATTGTAGAATGATACCTATGTTCAAGAATAGTTTTTAATCTTGGTTTTTTTCAAATTTAGAATTGAATTCAATCGAAATGATTTCAATTTCCTTTTTCTATTATGAAATTAGGATTTAACAAACTTCATGATTTATGAAAACGTATAATTTAATAATACTCAGTGGGATTTTCTTAATTGTTGGCTGTAAGCATATTTCTAATACTGATTTGGTTTTTGAATATGTGGATCCCCTTCAAAAGATATTTCCTGAAAGTACATATTTCCCACCAAGTACAGCCCATGCCGATGTGGCTCGGGGAGAACATGCCACTTTCCAATTTGCGGTGAGAAGTAACGAAACTATCACAAATTTAAAAATAGAAGTTTCACCGCCAGAAAAAGAAGGAGAGTCCTTGATTGAGATAAAAAAAGGTTTCGTCGGATTTGTAGAGGTTGGGAGGACAAATCCTGAACCTTCTCGTGACAGTTATAAGCCACTTTCAGGTTTTTTTCCAGACCCCATTATTTATCAGGAAACCAAGGATGTTGCCTTCGGGACTACTCAGCCTATTTGGGTCTCTATCAAAATACCAAAAAGTGCCAGTCCGGGTATTTATACCGGCGAAGTTCAAATATCTGGAGAAATCAACGGAAATACGTTTGTTAAAATCAAGGAAGTCTCAGTTGAGGTATTTAAACCAATAATCGGAAAGACATCCCTTTGGGTAACCAATTGGTTTTTTCTGGATAGGCTACATTATTTGAACAACAACAAGCCCGTGGAAAAATATAGTGATCTATTTTGGCAGTTGTCCAGGGTCCTAGCAAAAACCTTGGCCGAATACAGACAGAATGTAGCAATGTTATCCCCTTTGGACCATACCGAATTTACTTTTGAGAATAATAAATGGTCTTTTAATTTTTCCAATTTCAATAAGATGGTTAACCTTTTTATAGATGAGGGGGTCATAGGACGGTTGGAAGGAGGCCATTTTGGAGCGCGGCTAAATGGGGACTGGTCAGGGCCTTTTGGGCTTAACGTTCCTGTTGTCGTTGGGGATTCAATTGATAAGCAATTGTTGCCATTAAATGACAGGAAAGTTCAAACTTTTTATTCCAGTTTCCTTCCGGCATTGATGAATAATTTAAAGGACAATGGTTGGGAAGATATTTACTTGCAGCATATTGCAGATGAACCTATAGATGACAATGTAGACTCCTATATCGAAATTTCAAAATTTATTAAGGGGCTAGTCCAGGATGTTAAGATTATAGAAGCCTGCCATACTCATAAACTGGAGAATATGATCGATGTATGGGTGCCGCAAATGAACTTTTTAAAAGAAGGTCTGGAATTTTACAATGATCAACAAAAAAAAGGCAGCGAAGCCTGGTACTATACTTGTCTAGCTCCAAAAGGAGAATACGCAAATCGTTTTATAGAACAGCCTTTGATCAAGACACGATTATTGCATTGGGTAAATTATAAGTATGATATACCTGGATATTTGCATTGGGGATTTAATTTTTGGGGTTCTGGGTCAGGAATATCTACCTCTAATGATCCATATGGGGATACATCGGGAATGATCGTATCTTCTGGAAACGTACTTCCAGGAGGTGATTGTTGGATAGTTTATCCAGGTGATAAGAGGATATTTCCTTCTATTAGGTTGGAAGCCATGCGCGATGGTATTGTTGATTATGAATTATTGAAAATGTATCATGAAAAGTTCCCGGATAAAGCAAATGATTTGGTTGGTACTACTGTTTATGGGTTTGAACATTATGATACGAACATTGGTGAGCTTAGACGGAAAAGACGCGAAATATTGGAAAATTTAAGTAATTAATTGAATACATGAAAACTTTAAAAACAGTTCTTTTTATTGTGTTGTAGGCTACAGTATACAGTACAATTCAATGAGAGGTTATTTGAGATACCAAAAATAAAAAGAAGGCTGTGAATGAATCAAAAAAAATGTAAAAATGAAGACGAAAAGAAAACAAAACCAGATTGGATGCCAATACTATCTGTGTAGTAATTATACAATTTTGACTTTACCTTTCCTAGTTTTACAAAAGAACAGAAATCTCTGATTATGGGAGGTGAATGTCCTTTGTGGACAGTGCGAGTTTTGGAGAAAGATATTTATCCTCAGATAAATCAACGTATTGAAGCTCATGCTGAATGCTCATGGTCTACTGTAGTAAATAAAGATCTAAAAAGATTTAGAAATGCTTACCAAGAATTGAAAAAATATTTTGAAAGTATTATTGAATAGATCAATAGAATCATAATGTTATGAAGGAATAGTTGTCATCAATAATTGGCTTATAAAGTAACCACAAGTAGATAATGGTTTAGCTCAGTTTTTGAAAGATTGTAAGAAAGGGAATAATTAAAGCATAGATTAATGTTACATCAACAAAATTAAAAGTATGAAAAATGTATTTAGGATAAGTTTTTTTTTAGGACTGACAATTATTGCTAGCTGTAATGCTCCAAAAAAGGAAAAGAAAGTGTTTGTCCTTGAAGATATTCAAAAGTATTATCAAATGGCTCCCAATGGTGTAGAGACTATTTGGGTTAGTTCGGAGAATAAAAATGGACTAAAAGGTGAAGGAGGCAAAACAAATAAAGGAGCAAAAGGAGACGCTTTTAGTATGATTGGTCCCGGAGATACTTTAACCATTTTTGATAAAAAAGGGCCCGGGATAATTACTAAAATATGGTCTGCTAATTCGTTTGGTTGGTCTAAAGAAAATAGAAGGAAAGTCAGCATAAATATGTATTGGGATGGAGAGGCTAAACCAGCAGTTTCTGCGCCATTCACAGATTTTTTCGGAATCGGTCTTGGACTAATGGCTCCTTTTGAAAATGAATTTTTCTCGATGCCTGAAGGACGTTCATTTAATTGTTCTGTTCCTATGCCTTTTAGAAAGTCAGGAAAAATAGAAATAGTAAATGAATCTGAAGATTTTTTAATGTTCTACTATAAAATAAATATGGTGAAAGTGCCAGAGTTATCTGACGACACCATGTATTTTCATACCTATTGGAACAGAGATTCAGCAACCACTAAAGGAGTTGACTATACAATCCTTCCAAAAGTTAATGGTAGGGGACGATATATTGGTACTAACATTGGAGTCATTGGAAATGATAAATATGTAGGAACTTGGTTTGGAGAAGGCGAAGCAAAAATATATTTAGATGGAGACACTACATTTCCATCCCTTAGCGGAACAGGTACTGAAGATTATATTGGCACTGGATGGGGACAAGGAGAATATGCTAATAAAATTCAGGGAAGTACAGTGTCTAATAAAGAACATGATATTTATACGTTTTATCGTTTTCATACTTATGATCCTGTATATTTTCATGAAGATTGTAAAGTGACCATACAGCAAATAGGTAATTCTACCAAAGAAAACATACTTAAATTAAATAGCAATGGTGCAGATATTCAACCAGTTTGGTCTTATGTAGAAAAGGATGGTTACAACGCCGCAAAACGTTACTTAGATATGAAAAACCCACCGGCAGTTACCAGTGAAGATTTCCCTAGTGGAGTTTCTACAAACTTCTATAGAAGTGATGATGTTTCCGCTACGGCATATTTTTATTTAGATAAACCATCATCTAACCTTCCAGGACTTCCTTCCTTAGAAGTGAGAACAAAAGATATAAATGAAAAAGTATATGAAAAACTTAATAAAAAATGAAAATATAATGATTGTTGAGAATCAAATAAAACAAACTAAATAATTAAAATTGTTTTAAGTGATTTATAATGCGTTTTTTAAGGAGTGCAACTGGTTATTAACCAGAGTAATGTACAAATCTAATTGAAAATCAATAGATGCTCGTCAAGTAGCTCCTTAGTTTGATGATGCAAAATTTGGAATGTTTATCCACTAGGGTTCGCCCATTGGACATTTTAAGGTAGTAGATCGACAGCCGGTGTATGGCGGAGGTATATTTGGACCTCAATAAATCAGAATATTTTATCAAACATAAAAAATAAAGTTAGTTATGAAGAAGTTTTTTTTAGGTAGCCTTATGGCGCTTATGACATTTTTTATTTCCTGTGAGGAAACACCCCCTCCGGTTGCTTACGGTCCAGTTCCTTCCGGGAGACAAATGAATTGGCAGGAAATGGAATATTATGCCTTCATTCATTTCAGTATGAACACCTTTACCGATATAGAGTGGGGGTATGGCGATAAGGATCCAGCCCTTTTTAACCCCACGGAATTGGATACCAGGCAATGGGCCAAGGTGATCAAGGAGGCGGGAATGAAAGGAGTAATATTAACGGCCAAACATCATGATGGATTTTCCTTATGGCCATCAGAATACACCGATTATTCCGTTAAGAATTCACCTTGGAAAAACGGAAAGGGGGACCTATTAAAGGAACTTTCCGAAGCCTGTAAAGAATACGGACTTAAGTTTGGGGTGTACCTATCTCCTTGGGATCGTAACCATCCAGACTATGGAAAGCCAGAATATATTACCTATTTCAGGAATCAATTAAAAGAATTACTGACTAATTATGGCGATGTTTTTGAAGTATGGTTCGATGGTGCCAATGGCGGATCGGGATACTATGGAGGTGCCAATGAAAACAGGAGTGTAGACAGGAAAACCTATTACGATTGGGAAAACACCTATAAGTTAGTACGAGAGTTGCAGCCCAATGCCATGCTTTTCAGTGATGCAGGTCCCGATACCAGATGGTGTGGAACTGAAGAAGGGTGGGTAGGAGAAACCAACTGGAGCACCTTGAATAGGGATGAGGTTTGGCCTGGATTCCCCGATTATCACGAACTGCGTTATGGTCACGAAGATGGTACCCATTGGGTACCGGCCGAGGTAGATGTGTCTATCCGCCCGGGATGGTTTTACCACCAGTCTGAAGACCATAAAGTTAGGACCTTGCCCGAAATGCTGGATATTTATTATAATTCAGTGGGAAGAAATGCCACTTTGTTACTAAATTTTCCTGTAGATCCACGTGGTCTTATCCATGAAACGGATGTGGAAAGAGTGATGGAATTGGCAAAATCCTTAGAGGCCGATTTTAAGGATAACCTTGCTAAAAAAGCAAAGGTAACCGCTTCTCAGGTAAGGGGCAATGCCAAAAAATACAATGCCGATAAACTTACAGATGGAAATAAAGATACATACTGGGTTACAGATGATGCTGTTACTGATGCTACGGTAACCTTAGACTTCGGAGAACCTACCGAATTTAATCGTTTACTAATACAAGAATACATCCCTTTAGGACAGCGAGTTCAGGAATTTTCCATAGAAGCTTTTGTCGATGGTTCTTGGAAAGAATTGGCGAAGGCCACAACTATCGGTTATAAAAGAATTTTGCGTCTACCAACGGTGAAGGCAACACAGCTTAGAGTACATATAAAACAATCTAAGGCCTGTCCTGTTATTTCCAACATAGAGGTGTTTAGGGCTCCAAAAGTGTATGCAAAACCCGACATCACGAGAAATAAGCAGGGAATAGTAACTATCGCTTCGGCCGATGAGGAACTAGAGTTGTTCTATACTACCGATGGTACGCCTCCAGATGTAAATTCTATAAAGTATGAAGGGCCCTTTGAATTATTTGGAAAGGCCAATGTTAAAGCGATAGCGGTAGACCCAATTACTGCCCAGAAAAGCCCTATAACCTTGGAAAGTTTTGATATAGCCAGAAAAAAATGGCAATTGCTAAATATTGATGATAAAAATGCCGAACGTATTTTGGATGGTTTGGAGAAAACATCCTGGGGGCAATCCGCAGAGAAGTTGCCTATAGATCTTACCATAGATTTAGGGGAAGATGTAAAACTAAAGGGATTTAAGTACTTGCCCGACCAGAACAGATGGTCTTCTGGGATTGTATTCGACTACGAATTTTATACTTCTACAAATGGTAAAAATTGGAAACTACAGAATAAAGGGGAGTTTTCCAATATCAAAAATAGTCCTATTTGGCAAACAAAAACCTTTGATGTTGTGAAGGCCAGATATATAAAGTTAAGAGCCCTTAGAAACACGGAAGGGAACAAAAAGGCCGGATATGCAGAATTAACTGTAATTACGGAATAAAAAGATGAAAAAAGTAATTTATTTATTTTTGATGATTTGTGTCCTTGTGATAACAGGGGTACAAGAAGTAAATGCGCAGCAAAAGAAAATAGAACCCAATTGGAAATCGATCGATAGCAGGGCAGTACCTTCTTGGTTCGAGGATGCTAAATTAGGGATCTTTATCCATTGGGGACCATATTCGGTCCCGGCCTGGAGTCCAAAAGGAACTTATTCGGAGTGGTATCAATATTGGTTACAAAGTAAATCCCTTTTTGGAAATGGAAATTTTTCCGGTACCGAAGTTTATGATCACCATGTTAAAACATACGGACCTCATTTTAGTTATTACAATTTTGGGGAGCAGTTTACTGCCCGGGATTTTGACGCGGAAAAATGGGCTAAACTTTTTCAGGATGCGGGGGCGAAATACATGATGATTACCTCCAAACATCACGATGGGTTTACCTTGTGGCCTAGTGAAACGTCCAATAAAACATGGGGGTTTCCATGGAATGCTAAAGATGTCGGGGCGAATAGGGATTTGTTAAAAGAATTGGAGTTAGCCGTAAAACAAACCGAAGTAAAATTTGGAACCTATTATTCCTTGTACGAATGGTTTAATCCACTATGGAAAAAAGATAAGGAAAAATTTGCCTTGGAGCATATGCACCCACAGTTCAAGGACTTGGTGGAGAATTATAAGCCAGATCTTATTTGGAGCGATGGGGATTGGGATATGAGTGCGGAAAAGTGGCGTTCTCCCGAATTGTTGGCTTGGTTGTTCAACGAATCTGCGGTAGGAGATAAGGTAGTTATTAACGACCGCTGGGGAGATGGAATCCGTTTTAAGCACGGAGGGTATTTTACTACTGAATACCAATCGGAATTAGACGGTAGCAGACCTTGGGAAGAATGTCGTGGAATTGGATTCTCATTTGGGTATAATACTAATGAAGATGCCTGGGACTATGCTTCCGAGCGAACCCTGATATACCTACTTCTGAATGTGGTTAGTAACGGAGGAAATCTACTGTTGGATATTGGCCCGGATGCCGAAGGAAATATACCTCCTATCATGCAAGACCGCTTGTTGGCTATAGGTGATTGGCTTAAGGTTAATGGCGAGGCTATTTATGGAACTCGTAAATGGGAGCGCGCCTGTCAATGGTCAGAGCATGGCAAAAAAGATTGGAAACCCGAAGGTACCCATTACCTGCCAGCCGATTATATCTTAAAACAGACCATAGATCCGGAGCCAGGCTACGGCGTACGCGAGATATTCTTTACCAAAAAAGACAAGGATTTGTTCGCCATTGTTCCAACTTGGCCTAAAGATACCTTGGAAATAAGAGACCTTGAATTGCGCTCAGAGGCCGAGATTACCCTATTAGGAACAGATATTAAGATACACTACGAACAGCAAGGAAAGAATCTTATTCTTAAAGTGCCCTATCTAACAGCGGATGAGTTGCCTTCTAAATATGCGTATAGTTTTAAGATAAAAAATGCTTTAAAATGAGAAGTTGTTTATTAATTTATTTAGTATGTTTTGGCTTTGCCAATTTGAATTCGCAGGAATGGATCACCTATGGGGACAATGAAAATTCCGGAAAGAAGAAGCATATCGTTTTAATATCCGGGGATGAGGAATACAGATCGGAGGAGTCGATGCCTATGTTGGCCAAGATCCTTGCCAAGGAACACGGATACAAGTGCACTGTATTGTTTGCGATCGATCCGCAAACGGGAAACGTCAATCCTGAGGTCAACAACAATATTCCGGGATTGCATTTTCTCCGGACCGCTGATCTAATGCTCATCAATACGCGGTGGCGGCAACTCCCCGACCATCAGATGAGGTATATCGACGACTATATCCGTTCGGGCAGACCGGTCTTGGGCTTAAGAACCTCAAACCACGGGTTTAAGAACGAAGAGGGGAGTTATGTCCATTACAGTTCCGAATATCAAAGTGAAGACCCAGATCATCCGTGGTACAGAGGTTTTGGAGGACTGCTTTTTGGGGATCACTATGTGCGGCACCATGGCAAGCACAAACATGAATCCACCAGAGGGATTTTTGTGGAAAATGCACCTGGCCATAAAATCCTTAGAGGCATCGGGGATGGCGAGATATGGGGCCCTACGGATGTATATGGCTGTAGGGTATCACATCTTCCGATCACTCCACTTTTGCTAGGGCAGGTATTGGAGCGTAAAGGTGAATTTGATGATGACGACAGGTTTTTTGGTATGCGGCCATCGGACCAGCCCTTGGAAGGAAAGAAAAACAATCCCATGTTACCGGTGGCATGGCTCAAAAACTATCAACATCCGGATAATGGCCAACAAGGGTTGGCCTTCCATACCTCCATGGGCTCTTCCACCGACCTTGAAAATGAGGGGTTGAGGAGACTAGTGGTCAATGCAGTCTATTTCCTCTTGGACCGAAGAATTCCCAAGGGAGGGACAAAGGTGGATTACGTTGGAGATTATAAAACCTCTGCATATGGTTTTATGGGGAAGGAGTATTGGGATAAGAGGGGACTTAAACCCATAGATCTTAAATAGAGCTTAGGGAATTTCCCCAACTACAGATCCTATTCAAATATTCAAAAATAATAAAAAGAACCAATGTATTTATCAATCACAAAAAACCTGGATGTTGTTCAATCTAAAATGATTGTGGCCATTATTATCCTGGCTTTGGCAAGCTGTTCTACAAAAAATAGTGGTCCTACACTTAAGCTCGCAAAAAACTCCCGTATCGTGCTAATCGGAAACAATTTGGGTTCCCGGATGATGGAATACGGTCATTTTGAAACAGAAATGCAACTGCGATATCCCGATAGTCTCCTGTATATGCGTAATATGTGCGATGGAGGAAATACACCGGGTTTTAGGCCCCATCCCTCCAGAAAATCGCCATGGGCATTCCCGGGTGCCGAAAACTTCGCCCAGGAATCCATTGTTGAGCATTTCGAGGTTTCCACCGGGTGGTTGAAGACGGCTTCGGAAGGACACTTTGAAACACCAGACCAATGGCTTACCAGACTAAGGGCAGACATTATAGTTGCTTTATTTGGTTATAGTGAATCTTTTGCCGGTGAAGAAGGATTGGAGAATTACAAAGCGGAACTCCAGGCGTTTATTCAGCATACCTTGAAACAGCGTTACAACGGTTCTTCAGCACCACAATTGGCCCTCGTATCACCGATCGCATTCCAGGACCTATCCGGAAATAGGGATTTACCGGATGGTGGTAAAGAGAATAAAAACTTGGCAATGTATACCCAGGCCATGAAAGAAGTAGCAGCGGCCAATAATGTACTGTTCGTAGATGCCTTTGAGCCCACTAAAGAATGGTACCAATCTGAAAAAAGTGATTTAACGGCAGATGGTTTTCAATTGAGCGATTTTGGTTATAGGAAGTTCTCCAAATTATTGGCCGACAATATTTTTGGATCGGGCGAAATTGTTTCAGAAGAAAATCGTTCTCTGGTACACTCGGCAGTCATGGAAAAGAATTGGTTTTGGCACAATGATTTCAAAATTCCGAATGGGGTCCATGCCTATGGAAGAAGGTACGAGCCCTTCGGTCCCAAAAACTATCCTGCGGAAATTGAAAAAATTAGGGAGATGACCAGTATTAGGGATACGGCGATATGGAAATCCCTAAAAGGTGAGCAAATGGATTTGGTCGTGTCCGATAGTAGAACCAAGTCGTTGCCCATTATCGAAACTAATTATAAGCCCAATACGAAAAACGGGACCCCTGAATATTTATATGGGGAAGCGGCAGAGAAGAAGATCAAAGTGGCCCCAGGTTATAAAATAGAACTTTTTGCCTCCGAAAAAGAATTTAGCGACTTGGCAAATCCAGTGCAGATGTCTTTCGATAACAAGGGAAGGCTCTGGGTAGCTGTGATGCCGAGTTATCCCCATTATAAGGCAGGTGATAGTAGGCCCAATGACAAATTGATCATTCTTGAGGATACCGATAGCGATGGCAAGGCAGATAAACAGACCACCTTTGCCGATGGGTTGCATTTACCTATAGGATTTGAATTTGCCCCTGAGGGGGTGTATGTTTCACAGGGTACAAATCTTGTTCTACTAAAGGATACCGATGGGGATGATAGGGCCGATGTAAAGGAAGTGGTATTGAGCGGGTTCGACGATCACGATACGCACCATGCGATCAGTGCGTTCACGGCCGATCCCTCTGGAGCCTTTTATATGGGGGAAGGCGTATTTCTCCATAGTAATGTAGAGACGGCCTATGGTACGGTTCGTGGTACCAATGGCGGATTTTTCAGGTATAGCCCTCAGCGGAACCATCTAGAACGAACTGCGCAATTGCCCATCCCAAACCCATGGGGAATCGCCTTTGACGAGTGGGGTCAGGATTTCTTTGCTTATACTTCAGATCCCGAAATGACCTGGATGCTTCCTGGAACCATAAAACCGAGATATGGGGAAGGTTCTCCTGCCCCGAAAAGTCTTATTGAGAAAGATCATAGAGTGCGCCCGACTTCTGGGCTTGAATTTGTTTCTAGCCGACACTTTCCTGACGAGGTCCAAGGCGATGTACTGATCAACAATACTATAGGGTTTCTGGGAACAAAACAGCATACCATTAAAGACGATCCAAAATCTGCTGGTTACACCAGTGAACATAGGATGGATCTTATCTCGGCCGAAGATAAGAACTTTAGGCCGGTAGATATGGAATTCGCCCCTGATGGATCCCTGTACTTGTTAGACTGGCACAACGTTCTGATTGGGCATATGCAGCACAATGCCCGTGACCCCTTACGGGACCATGTGCATGGTAGGGTATATCGTGTGACCTATCCTTCTCGTCCTTTGGTGGAGCCAGCAAAAATACATAAGGCCACAATTGAAGAATTGCTGGGTAATTTGAAATTGCCGGAATATCGTACCCGTTACAGGTCTAGAAGGGAGTTGAGAGGAAGGAATCCTTCAGAAGTCTTAGAAAAACTGGAATTATGGACAAACAACTTGGACCAAAATGACCCTAGATACGAACACCAACTTGTAGAGGCTTTGTGGGTATCTTGGGGTCTTAACAATATTGATGAGGAACTACTAGAGAAAGTCTTTGCGTCCAAGGACTTTCGGGCCAGATCGGCGGCTGTTAGGGTGGCTAGATATGCAGGTCACCAAATATCGGGACAAATGGGCTTGCTAATGAGGGCCGCAGAGGATAATAGCCCCAGGGTAAGACTGGAAGCTTTGGCGGCAGCCACCTGGTTAGAACGGGATGCCGGAATATCGATTCTTGAGAAGATAGGTGAAAAGCCCTTGGACGATTGGATGCAGCTTCCCTTCGAGGCAGGTATGGCGCATTTTAACGGACATCGTCTTATGGAAGGAGCTGAAGAAGACAAGGGAGAGGAAACCACGTTAAAAGGAAATGACAAGGAGTTGTATATGAAGGGTAAGGAAATCTATTTCAGAGAAGGCTTTTGTGTTACCTGCCATCAACCGGACGGTGAGGGACTAGTGGCAGCTCAATTTCCTCCATTGGCCAATTCAAAATGGGTGACGGGTAATGAGGATCGACTTATTAAACTTACAATAAAAGGACTAATGGGACCTATTGAGGTCAAGGGTAAAAAGTATCCGGGACAGGTTCCCATGACCCCTTTTGGCGGAATGTTGAACGATGAGGAGACAGCGGCCGTGCTTACCTACGTCCGGAAAAGCTTCGGAAATAATGCTTCACTTGTTTCAAAGGAAAAGGTAGGGAAGGTCCGTGAGGGAATAAAAGGGAAGGAAGGGTTCTATTCTCCAGAAGAATTACTCAAACAACATCCTTTTGAATAAGGATGGAATATAGAGCGTTGATCTTTAAAGCAGATAATCATCAGCATGCTTTTCATGTTATATTTATAAATTTTTTTATTTAATTATTTTTTATGTTAAAGACTATTTTAGGGAAGGCTTTTTTATTGTTTTTCGTGATGATTATGTCATACGGCCAAGCGGTTGCAACCGATATCATCCCAAAACCTCAAAGATTTGAGCCTAATGGCGAAGTGTTTGTTCTAAACCAATCAACAAAAATAGAGTATAGCAATGGCTTGCAAGCCTTAGCAGCATATTTGGGCGAGACCCTTTCCCCAGCTACTGGTTGGGATTTTGAGCTATCATCATCTAATAAATCCAACAAAAACAGTATACAACTTTCTATAGATCCTCAAGACGATAAAAAGGAAGGGTACCGACTTTCTGTGACCTCCAAAAACATTCAGATTATTGGCAATAGTGAGGCAGGTGTTTTCAATGGTATACAGACGCTACGGCAAATGCTTCCCGTAAAAATTTTCAATTCAAGAAGACAAAAAGATGTGGATTGGGACATAGAAGGTGCCCTCGTAAAGGACGAGCCCAAATATCCTTGGCGCGGAATGATGCTGGATGTAAGCCGTTATTTTTATGAGGTGTCCTATGTAAAGCAATTAGTAGATATGATGGCAATGTACAAGATGAATGTGCTACATCTACATTTGATAGACGATGCCGGATGGCGAATAGAAATTAAGAAATATCCCAAGTTAACTTCAGTTGGTGGATTCAGGGGCGAAGGACACGAAAGAACCGGGGGGTATTACACTCAAGAGGAAATAAAGGAAATTGTGGCATATGCAGCCCTTCGGAATATAGAGGTAATACCTGAAATAGAGATTCCGGCCCATACCTTACCGGCCATAGCCGCGTATCCGCAATTGTCATGTACGGGTAAACCTCAGGTAGTGCAGACCCAACACTCTATAAGTGGAGAATTGTACTGTGTTGGACGCGAGTCTACTTTTGATTTTCTGGAAGATGTCTTTGCGGAGGTCGTGACACTTTTTCCCAGTAAGTATATACATGTTGGCGGTGATGAGGCTAAATACGATCGATGGGAACAATGTTCACATTGCCAGAAAAGAAAAGAAACCCTCGGACTGGAAAATGAAGCTGATCTGCAGGTGTATTTTACCAATAGAATCCAAAAGGTATTAAAGAATCACGGTAAAACCATTGTTGGCTGGGACGAGATCATCGAAAGAGGGCTAGATGATAAGGCTGTAGGAATGGTTTGGCACAACAAGAAAAAGGCTATTTTGGGTACACAAGCAGGACATGATATGGTAATGGCACTATCGAGTCATGCCTATTTTGATGTGGCCGAAAGTAATATCTCTGGGGAGGTTAAAGCAGCTACCTGGTTATCTCCAATTAGCCTTGAAAAAGTATACGGCATGGATCCTGTGGTAGAAGGTTTAGGT
Organism: Arenibacter sp. S6351L; assembly: GCF_023016025.1. Lineage (NCBI taxonomy): Bacteria > Pseudomonadati > Bacteroidota > Flavobacteriia > Flavobacteriales > Flavobacteriaceae > Arenibacter > Arenibacter sp. S6351L. The sequence goes on from NZ_JALKBB010000022.1 coordinate 73,845, forward strand.
GAGGAATACAAGTCTCAGGTTTTGGGAGTTCACGCTACCCTTTGGTCTGATCAGTTTATCCATGGTACCATATTACAAGAAATACTACCGATAAATGAAAACCGATCAGAGAAGTATTTTGATTACCTGACCTTTCCGAGGATGGCAGCTTTGGCAGAGGTTGGTTGGACACAACAAGGTCATAAAGATTGGTCCGATTTTGAGAAAAGAATGCGTAAACATTATAACAGATATGATGAAGCGGGCTACGGGTATAGGGTGCCACAACCTAAACTTATAAGTAAAAAGGAAATTGATGGGAGTATTGAGGTGACCTTGGAAAATGTGGTCGAGGGGGCACATATTCGTTACACTACCAATGGTCTTAGACCCAATACCTATGATGCTGTGTATACCAGCCCGGTCAAAGTAGACAAATTATCTGATTTTAAAGCGATTACCGTATTGAACCGTCAGCGGTTCTCCCTACCACTGTATTTTCCTGAGAAATATGAACAATACAAAAAGTTCGGGACCCTGTTGGGCGAATGGAAACCAGCACTTATTAAAGGACTGGTTTTTGGGGAACTGGAACTGAACGCAACCGGTAAAATTAATGGGAATGGAACCTATGAGATAACTTTCATTTACACGGACGGGGCGCATAAATTGGAAATTGAAGAAGTATCCGTTTATAAAAACAGACAATTGATAAACCAAGATAGGCATAAGGGAGAAACAGGGACTTCCTCAAGCGAAAATACGTATCGCGTAAAAATCGATGATTATGAAACCGGGGCCGAATTTAAAATCAACGCAACCGTAAGAGGGGATATAGGAAATGATTCCAATGGGGTTGTTTTTATAAGGAGTAAAGAGTAATCCAAGAAGCTAGTTATAAATATTTAATTCCAAGTTTGGAAATTTTGACGATATTTTGTCGTGAATTTCCTGAATGAGGATAAACAGTATACTATTGTAAAGGGAGGAAGTCAACAATGACTTTTTCCCTTTTTTGATATGTGTATAAACAATATGAGCTTCTGTAATATGTGGGGCACCAGATTATTGTGTAATATTCGATCTACCCCAATTGAAATATAAAAGTGAGTACAACCTGAAATATAAATAAAACAATGCTAATATTTGTATTTTTGCTAAATCAATTTAGCAATTGATTATTTGGCATCAATCGGAGCTGGCCAATAAAATTCAGAAGTATGGGAGTGGCAATCTAAGACGCGCATGCGATGATGAAGTTTCGAGTTATTATTAAATGCTGGACATAAGACTTGTTCAACGATTGCCAGCAGGTAAAATATAAAATCAAGATATGGATCAAGTTTTAAAAATTCACACTAAGGATAATGTAATTGTTGCCCTTAGTGATTTGGAAAAGAAGTCAATTGTCTGCCATGATGGCCAAGAATTTGTAATGGTCGATTCGGTAAGGGCCAAACATAAATTTGCAACCAAAGACCTAAGCATTGGCGATGATATTATAATGTATGGTGTAATAGTTGGAGTGGCCATACAGCCAATAAAAAGAGGAGGGGGCATAACTGTTGGCAATATTAAGCACAAGGCGAATCACTATAACTTTTCGGAAGTTGGAAAGGTGAGTTGTTGGCAAGCACCGAACACTAACAAATGGAAAAATAAGACTTTTGATGGTTATTATCGGGAAGATGGTTCCGTAGGAACCCAAAATATTTGGTTGGTGATGCCATTGGTTTTTTGTGAAAACCGAAATATTCTTGTAATTAAAAAGACCATGGAAGAATGTTTAGGCTATGCTACTTCTAGCAAATACCGACTGGACATGCATAAATTAATGAATGGCTATAAACAAGGTAAAACCGAAAGTGAAATATTAAATTCTGATATAATTCTTTCGGCTGAAAAAGCAAAAGACAATAGGCTATTTAAAAACGTGGACGGACTAAAGTTTATTACCCAAAATATTGGTTGTGGAGAAACCAGACAGGACTCAAAAGCCCTTTGCAATTTATTGGCAGGGTATATGACCAATCCAAATGTGGCAGGTGCCACGATATTGAGCTTAGGGTGTCAGAATGCGCAAGAGTCTATTTTTATGAAAGCTGTAAAGGATAGAATACCAAATTACGAAAGGCCAATATATGTATTGGAACAGCAAAAAAGTATTTCGGAAAAGGACTTTATTGCCGAGGCAGTAAAAAAGACTTTTGTTGGTCTGATGGAAACGAATAGAAATGTGCGTAAGCCGGCAAGTGTAAGTAAAATAATACTGGGATTGGAATGTGGGGGCTCCGATGGTTTTTCTGGAATTTCTGCAAATCCTGTTACAGGCCATTGCTCGGATTTAATTGTTGGTTTGGGAGGAAGGGTCATACTTGCAGAGTTTCCAGAGTTGAATGGTGTAGAGCAGGAGTTGATAAACCGTTGTTCGACCAAGGAGATGGCCAATAAATTTGGAACACTGATGGCAGCTTACAAGAAAAGAGCAGAAGAGTCAGGGTCCGGGTTTCATGCCAATCCGTCTCCCGGAAATATTAAGGACGGGTTGATTACTGATGCAATTAAGTCGGCAGGAGCTGCTAAAAAAGGAGGGACATCACCTATAAATCAGGTGCTGGATTATACGGAAAGGGCAACAGAAAAAGGTTTGTCTTTATTGTGTACCCCTGGAAATGATGTGGAGTCAACTACTGGGATTGCGGCTTCGGGAGCTAATTTGATATTGTTCACTACTGGATTGGGAACTCCTACCGGTAACCCTGTGGTACCGGTTATTAAGGTGTCATCCAACAGCCATCTCTATAATAGAATGGGAGATATTTTAGATTTCAATGCCGGTACGGTAATTGAAGGGACAAACTCTATTCAACAATGTGGAGAAGCATTGTTGGACTTAATAATTGAGGTCGCTAGTGGAAGAATACAAACAAAAGCAATGAGTTTGGGACAAGATGATTTTATACCATGGAGAAGAGGTATCTCCCTTTAAATTCTCACCGCCCATTTTATTCGTATAAAATTGAGTTCACACCCCTTAAAATTCAATTAACCAATGGATTTTTAACTAAGAGATATTGGTTAAGTAGATACTGCTGTTCAAACCTGATTTCCATGTCGATCTGAATGGATTTATATGATTATAAATTAGGTATGTACAGACCCGCTAAAATAAACTAGGCTTCCAATAAATTGAAAGCCCAGTTCGTAGTGTATCAAATTTAAATTAGCACGGTTTAACCCACCATATTGTTAGCAAGGTTTTATTCCCTTGCATTAACCATTATGGAGGGCTAGCTTTAAATATTGGATACTATAAGTCAAATTTTATCCCTTGAGCCAATGGTAAATCTGTACTGTAATTTACGGTACAGGTTTGTCTTCGCATATAGGCCTTCCAGGAATCGGAGCCACTTTCACGGCCACCGCCCGTTTCTTTTTCTCCCCCAAAAGCCCCTCCGATTTCAGCGCCTGAGGTTCCTATGTTCACATTAGCAATTCCACAATCTGAACCCGAGTTGGATAAGAAGGTTTCTGCTTTTCTCATATTCAGGGTAAATATGGAAGAGGATAATCCTTGGGGTACATTGTTCTGTATGTTAATGGCTTCGTTCAGGTCTTTATATGAGGTTACATAAAGAATTGGAGCAAAGGTTTCCTGTTTCATAATAGGCATATCGGGTTCTGCCTTAATAATTGTGGGCATTACGTAACAGCCGGAAGTATATTTTTCTCCATCCAAAACTTGGCCGCCATAAACAAGTTCGCCGCCCTGTTCCTGAGCTGTTTTTACCGTATTTGAATAAGCCTCTACTGCCATGGTGTCGATTAACGGACCTACATGGTTATTCTCATCCAAGGGGTTACCTATACGAATTTGACCATAGGCTTGTTGTAATTTCTCTAATAGGGATTCGTATTGACTCTCGTGAACGATTAACCGTCTAGTAGAAGTACAACGTTGTCCAGCGGTACCCACAGCTCCAAAAACAATCGCTGGAACAGCGTGATTTAGATCAGCATCTTCAGCTACAATTATGGCATTGTTACCTCCTAGTTCCAATATAGATTTCCCCAAACGTTTGCCTACGGTTTCGGCTACGCTCTTTCCCATTTGTGTAGAACCCGTTGCAGATATTAAGGCTATGTTTGGGTCAGACGACATTAATTTTCCAATGGCGCGATCTCCTATGATTACATTGGAAATTCCCTCAGGAAGATTGTTCGCTACTAAAACTTTTTTGAAAATTTCCTGACATGCCATTGAGGAAAAAGGGGTTTTTTCTGAAGGCTTCCATATACAAACATTTCCACATACCCATGCTAGTGCCGCGTTCCACGCCCATACCGCTACAGGAAAATTAAATGCGGAAATAATACCTACTACACCTAATGGGTGCCACTGTTCAAACATTCTATGGCCTGGTCTTTCTGAATGCATTTGGAGCCCATACAATTGTCGAGATAGACCCACGGCAAAATCACAGATGTCGATCATTTCCTGAACTTCTCCATAGCCTTCTTGTAGGCTCTTGCCCATTTCATAGCTTACTAATTTTCCTAAGTTTTCCTTTTCCTTTCTAAGAGCATCCCCAAACTGACGTACAATTTCCCCACGATGGGGTGCTGGCATGGCTTTCCAAATTGGAAATGCAATTTGGGCTTCAGCCATCAGGGTCTCATAATCCTTATTTTCGGCAAGATTTACCTCTCCTATCAATTTACCATCAACAGGGGACTTAATATTTAGTTTGTCACCCTTACTTACCCAATTTCTCTGCCCACTACTGGCACCGTAAAAAGGTGTTTTTAACCCAAGATCTTCTATTACTTTATTCATATTTACACATTTTTAGTCTGTTCCCTATACGTACTTTCAAAAATCTTGTCCGCGTTCGCAGATTCAAAGCCATCACGTCTCTGTTGTCTGCTAAAGGTTTTTATTTTCCTGTCCAGATAGGAGGGTAGTGGTAGACGTTCCGCGAATTCAACGTAACTTCCTGCTATTTCAGCTTTCTCGCTGTCCATAAATTCTGCGGCTACCATTTTGGCGATGGTGCTGCTCTGCTTAAGAAGTCCATCCTCACTTGTTTTGATCTTTCCCCCGGAAGTGTTCAATTTTATATCTATGGATTCCAAAAACACATTGAATTTTTCAATTGTATTGTAGGCATTCGGAAGATCATGAACGCTTATGGTATAATGGTTTAAATAATACCGGTTATAAATTACCCACGCAGCATATTCGCTTTCATCTGCCAAGGTATTATAATCAGCCAAAGATGGGATTTTCCATAATGGTTTATAAAAAAATTGTCCAACCTCCTTGGTGTCATCCAGATCAATATGGTCTACCGGATCTGAAGTAATATCTTGGGTGTATTTTTTAATTATATGCTGGGCCTCTTCTGAAAGTTCGGAGACCCTTAATTCGCTCATAAAAATTCGCGGGTAATGGTCCTCTGGAGGTGCGTACCAATAGGCATCCAGTTTTTTTCCTTCGAAATAATAATAGTCCCTTTTTTGGTATCCATAATGCAAAAATATTTTTTCGAAGGAGTTTATCCCTAAGTTAGGAATGCCCAAGGTCCTAAAGGCGATATGATCATTTACAATTTCATTTTCATCTTGGATAATTCCATGTGAAATCATGGCCTTACTTATTTTCTGCACATCAGGTACAAGTTCTCTATAAGGAGTAAACAATGCCTGCAGAATAGTGTCGAAAGCTCTTTTTCTCTTGGTTTCCATATCAGTTATAATTATTGAAGAAACAAATTTAGTTGTACTTTTGATTTTAAACAATTCTTATTACTTCATAAATGATAAGTAAAACTAATCAATTAGAACTTCGTCCGTTGCGTTATTTTTTGGTTTTAGCAGAGACATTGCATTATAGAAAAGCCGCCGATATCCTGTTCATTTCGCAGTCGGCACTGAGCCAGCAAATAAAACAATTGGAAGCTATTTTGGGAGTGACCCTATTCGACAGGACAAATAGAAAGGTTGCCCTTAGCAGACCTGGCCAACTATTGGTAAAAGAGGCACAGCTTATTCTTAATCAATTGGAAGATTCCATGGAGCGCTGGCAATTGACCAATGATGGGGTAATGGGCCAATTAAAAATTGGATTCGTAGGTTCGGCCATGCAAATGTATTTACCGTCTATTTTAAAGCAATTTGGAAAGAAATACACCAAAATAAATTTCTATTTGGAGGAACTTACCAATACAGAGCAGATTAGGGCCTTGGAACATGAGGAGCTAGATATAGGTTTCATGCGCTCCAATATAGTGTCACCAGATCTTCGAATCAAATCTGTTTATAAGGAAAATTTTTCACTGGTTTTGCCTGAAGATCATTTTATAACGAAAGACAATTTTAAGCATATGGGACAACTTTCTGAGGAGTCCTTTATTCTCTTTCCCAATGAAAACAGCCCGATGTATTTTCAACAGATACAGAATTTATGTGCGGATCAAGGGTTTAGCCCCCGTATATCCCACAAGTCCATACACGGTCCTACTATTTTTAAGTTGGTGGAAAACGGTATGGGAATTTCAATTGTACCCAATTCGCTTCGTGATGAACATAATTATAAAATTAAATTCTTGGAACTTGACAAGGTGCCACATAGGACCGAGCTTTTTGCGGCTTGGAAAAAAAATAATACCAACCCTGCCTTGCATTATTTTTTGGAATTGATTTAGTTGACCTTAAGCAATCTAAGTGAATCATTATTTTTGGCCACCAGGAGCGAAGTAATTTTGGAACTTCCTGAACGAAAGGCCCTAATTCTCTATACATCCCCGTCAGTAAAAAGGCCACTTTTGATATAATTTAGTGGTAAACCTTTATTGTATATGTAATAATTCGACCAAAAAGGCAATAATCAATCCCGATATAATTTTCTCTCCTTTTATATGACCGCCATTTTTTTTACGATTTAAAAACTATTGATTCAATAAAGAATTCCTGATTATTTAGAATCAGGAATTCTTAAAAACAAACTAAACTAACTCAAAAAACTATTTCTGGTACTATTTATTAATTTGGATTTTGATCTTACTCCCTGAGGTATTCAATTTTATAATAATAAATTTCAAAATGATATTGAATTTTTCAATAGTATTGTAGCCTTTTGGAAGATTGAATGCTATTGGCATAATAATATAAATAACACCTATTGTAAATTAAGGAGGCAGCATATTCACAAGATGGTTTTTGATGTATTTAACAAATTAGATTCTTTATTAATTTTAAATGTACTTTCTTTATTAAGCTCAACTTTGAAAGCTTTTTCTATTTCCATTAACTTTCGTTCATTTACAATATTCTCCTTTTCAGAAGGATCTGTTGATAAATTATATAGCTCTATTGCTTTTGATTCGTTTAACTTAGATTGAAATTCTACTCCATACAACACCCTTGGGATTTCAATAATCCCCTTCCACACTTCTGAATTTCCCTTTTCTACTGTATGTTTATATGCAGCCCAATTTATTGACTTTTGATTATTCCTTTTTTGATTTGATTGAATAAACAAATACTCCCGTATAGGATTCAATTGAACATCTGATTGTTTAAGAACAGAAGAAAAATCATAACTATCTAATGCCGACTCATTGTCCACTTCTACATTTACCAAGGAGGTCACGGTTCTAAAAATATCGTGTAAACTTATTAGTTGGTTTTGAATTTTATGGCCCTTGTCAAAATTACTTCCCCAACGGAAAATAAGTGGAATTCTATGACCACCTTCATATGGTAATCCTTTAAATCCCCGTAATGGCTTACCATTATCCGAAACTCCTTGTGCATTAATGTGGTTTAGTCCTTTACCTTCAGCATCAGTTTCAATACTAGACCCTCCATAAAGTCTCTCCTCTCCTGTATAACTACTACCTTGTTGATTATGATATATAGGATTGGTCCAATTCACATTAACTCCTTCTCTCACCACCCCATTATCACTAGCAAAAATAATCAGCGTATTTTCTAATATGCCTTTTTCTCTCAATTTCTCAATAAATAGTCCCATAGCTACATCGCCTTCATAAATCATATCTGTACGAATATTCACGGTCTGTCCTTTTATAGGTACTGATCCTTTTTTAGATAAATCTTCTGTATTGGATGGTTCGTTAATATTGAATGCAGTAGGTGGAGCAAATGGAGTATGTCCTGCCTGGGAACAATAATGAATAAAAAATGGTTTAGAATCCCCGTATATTTTTACATGTTTGTCTATATAATTTAATGCATCGTGCATTAGAAGAGGACCTACTGATTCTGTTGTCCAGTTGTCCATTTTGTATTCTTCTAAATTATTTTTCTTTTTAAAAAAAGGCTTAAAATATTTTTGGACTTCCTTGCCTGAGTCAAAATATACAAATTCCTTTCTCTCTCGGTTCCATCTTGAAAGCCTATCATTTTTAAAAAAGGCATAAGGAGACTCCTGAATTCCCCCTGGAAGAGTTAAGGTGTAATCGAATCCATGATCCTTCGGGCCATCCAAAAACTTTTTGGTTAAATTTGCTTCCCCATAATTTTTAGCTACTTCACCGTCTTGTCTAAGAAATTCACCTCCTAAATGAGACTTACCAAAAAAGGCCGTCGCATACCCTGCAGTACTCAAAACATTGGCCAAAGTTTTTTGATTAGGCATAATTTGACTTTTCGTAAGGTTATCCCAAGTTCCTTCAGTCCTTCTCCCTCTAAATATTTGATTTCCAGTAAGGATAGAATACCTCGATGGAGCACAAAGGGCATCCGCAGAATGAGCTTGAGTAAAGTATACACCTTCCTGAATCAAGTTATCTAAATTAGGCGTTAAAAACCCAGAACCCTCTGGATTTAAAGCGTTAATATCACCATATCCCATGTCATCCATCATAAAAATAAGGATATTAGGTTTTTGGAGAGGCACAACCTCTGTTTTACTAGCTTTTGAATTCTCGGACGAGAATTCTTTACATGAAAACATACAAATTGAAGACGCAACTATTAATAAATTAATTATCAATTTCATGCTTATAACTATTATTAAAATATGTACTGAGTTTAGAAAAGAATTCTTGACTCAAATAGAATCAAGAATTCTTAAATATAAACTAACTTAAAAAACTATTTCTGTCACTATTTAATAATTTGGATTTTGATCTAAATCTGGATTTGCATCTAGTTCAATTTGAGGAATTGGCCATATTTCATTGGTGCCATTTATAAAATTTTCAGCACCATATCGATTGTGATTTTCCAAAATGGTCTTAACTCCTCCATCTTTGCCGTACCATCGTACCAAGTCATCAAATCGTGTAGCTTCAAGCACAAATTCTAGTGGTCTCTCAACATTTCTGATATGGCCTCGGACTTCATTTTGGTTCATCCCTGAAATTAATGCTGATCCTGCACGTGCTCTAACCTCATTTATTCTGTTTATTGCTTCACTTGTATTGCCAAGCTCATTCTCGGCCTCAGCGAGCATCAAAATCACGTCTGCATATCTGATAATGAAATAATTTATATCACTCTTGGATCTGTTTTGAAAATAATCTCGATTTACAACCCATTTTCTCCAAAACATTCTGTCTTCATCTTGTCTTCCTTGTTCGTCAAAATATTGTCTATATGTTTTGCCATTGTAATACCAAACACTGGCATTGGGATCATCGAAAAGTACACTAGCGTAAACTCTTTGAGTATAGTTTCCCGTTGAGGTTGTGTCAGATAAGAACAATTGCTTTCCCCAATCTGTAACCCAATTTGACTCCCAGCTATGTACTCCAGATATATTGGTAGACTCAATACCTCCACCATCTTCTACACTTGTAAAATTAATCTCAAACAGTGATTCGGAACTATGCTTATTAAGCCCGGAAAACAAAGACTCGTAATCCTCTACAAGCGCATAACCCATCGTTGTAACTTCATTTAACTGAGCTATGGCTTCAGTCCATTTTTCTTGAAACAAATAAGTTTTACCTAAATAAGCAGTAGCTGCGCCTTTAGTCGCTCTGCCCAACCACTCTTCACTCCATGAACTTGGTAAACTCTTTTTGGCATCATTTAAGTCTGACTCGATCTGAGTCCAAATTTCATCTTTTGTGGACCTTCCTTTATAAAAGCCTTCGGAAGTTTGAGGAACCTCAAGAGGCATTGGAACGGCACCAAAATCTTTCAATAATACAAAGAGAGCATGGGCCCTGGCGAATTTGGCTTCACCTGCAAAAATATCTCGTTTGGAACTATCAAGTTTACCATCTTCGACCATTCGGTCAATGTTTTCCAATAACTGATTAGCAGTAAAAATGGTTTGATAAAGCCACCTCCAAAGATATTCGGTCATGTATTGATTGGGATTCGGATCATATCTGGCTATGGATTGCATGGGTTGCCATATATCCCAGTATACCATATCACTTTTTGCTTCATGTGACATATGGTACATTTCATTAAAATCCCATTGTTCTTCCCATTGTTGGGTTTGTAACGTAGCATATAAAGCTATAAGTGCCTTTTCTACATCCTCTTCATTTTGCCAGAATTGTTCTGGAGTCAGACTGTTTGGATTTACAGTCTCTAAAAAATCGTCATTACAGCCTTGAAAAATCAAGAACATAAATGATAAAATCATTAAAGAATAAATATTTAAATTTTTCATGATATCTGTTTCTTTTTTTGTTTTAAAAACTTAATTGCACACCCATTACCAACTGTCTTGCCGATGGATATGGATTTCTGTCTACACCACTATCAAATCCATTAGACGACCCTGTTCCCCCAATAATTCCTGGATCCCATCCGCTATATTTGGTAATTGTAAATAAATTATCCCCTCCGGCGTAGATTCTAGCCGATACTAGTCCTGCCTTTTCTAAAATATTAGAGGGTAATGAGTATCCAACTTCAATATGGTTCAATCTGAAATAGGAGGCGTCCTCGAGCCATAGATCATGTTCCAATACGTTCCAATGACTAGGACTGGTAACCAATCTAGGCACACTGGTATTTGTGTTTTGCGGCGTCCATGCATTAAGTAAATCTTTATGAAATGCATGACTATCGTCAGTTCTATATGATAACCATCTTCCTCCATTAACTTTTTTTGCTCCTAATGCTGAATATGCAGAAAGATTTATATCAAATTGCTTATATGTTGAATTAAAACTAAATCCTATCTCAGCTTTAGGAAGACTATTTCCCATAAAACTTTTATCCCCATTGGTAAGCTGACCGTCACCATTTACATCAACAATTTTCACATCACCCGGTTGGGCATCTGGCATAATTAAATTGCCTTGCGAATTTCTATATTGATCGATTTCGGCTGCGGTTTGAAACAATCCATCAGTACTATATAAATAGAATTCTCCTAAAGATCTCCCAACTGCTGTTCTGGTAACATCATTCATAGACCAGTGTACTTCTCCACCAACAATAGCTTCATCACCAAAACCTAATTTATTTACTTTGTTATCATTAGTAGAATAAGTGAGATTAACATCATACTTAAATTCATTGTCATATTCTCGCCATCCAGCCTTAAATTCAAACCCTTTATTGGTAATTGATGCGGCGTTAACGGCGGGGCTTCCCGCACTCCCAGAAGATAGCGGAATAGGGACCGCAAACAATATATCTTCAACGTCCTTAACATAGTAATCAGCTTCAACTATTAACTTATTGTTTAAAAGCCTCATATCTAATCCAATATCAGTCGATTTAGTTTCTTCCCACTTTAATCCAACTGACGGAAAAGATATTTGTCTTGCACCACTAGCTGTACCCAGCCCAAAAGGATAATTTGTATATCCTGTTTTGTTTGACACAATTACAGGAATAAAAGAATAGTCACCTACTTCTTGATTTCCCAAAACACCATAACTACCTCTTATTTTTAATTCATTTATTATAGATGAGTTAAAAAATGGCTCTTCACTTAATCTATATCCAGCTGAAACCGATGGAAATGTCCCAAAACGATTTTCCTTCGGAAATCTTGAAGACCCATCTCTACGCACATTAAATTGCATTAAATATTTATCTGCGTAAGAATATGAAAGTCTGCCAAACAAAGATTCTAATTGATTACCGGTTTCAAATCCATCAATATCAATATTCTCTGTAAACCCTCCTAAATTCCTGATATCGTTAGAAGGGCTATTTTGACCTGATGCGTAAGACCATTGTATATCGCGTTCCTCTCTCGAAGCCCCTATCATTACATCAATATCATGATTTCCTGTTTGCAAATTATATGAAAGTATGTTCGACAAAACTTTATGCTTATTAAGATGTGTGCTTTCTGAACCACTGTTTACTGGTGCAAAATTGATTTCATCAGTATAATAGGAAGGATTAAACTGGTTAACGGTATTTCTATACTCATTTTGACTTATTCTGAAGGTATATTTCAAATTATCGATAATCTCGATTTCGGCGTAAGCAGATAATAATATATTTTGACGTTTGTAATTATCATCGTTCATTTCATAAGCTCTAATAAGATTTGTAGCTTCTTTGAAACCATACTCATTTAAACCACTTCCATACCCTGATTGAGTTGTACCGTCATATATCTTATGTAATGGTGACATAGCAACAAGATTAAAAAAGAAATGACTTTCAAAATGTTGCTGACCTTCGTTTGTTGTGTATCCAAAAGATTCTCCTATTTTTACGCGCTTCCCTATCTTAAAGTCAGAATTTATCCGAAGGGAATTTTGTACATCGTCAGAACTGATTCTAATTCCTTTTTGATCTTTTCTGGCAGCGGAAACAATAAAATTGTAATCATCTCCCTGTCTAGCCACAGACAACTCATGTTTCTGTGTTAAGGCATTTCTAAAAAGTGCATCTTCCCAATTGGTGTTCCCAAATTGAGAAGGATTGGATTCCCATGCCGAAACAAATGGCGGATATATCTCTCCCGAATTATCTGATGCTTGTTTTACCACATTTATATAGTCAGTAGAATTATCAATCAATCCAAAATCTTTTTCTCTACTAGCTGTGCTTACATAGCTTCGGAAATTTATCTGTGTTTTATCTTTGACACCTGTACCTCTTTTTGTCTCAATTATTATTACGCCATTAGCAGCTCGAGAACCATAAATAGCAGCAGATGCAGCATCTTTTAAAACACTTAGAGACTTAATATCATTAGGGTCGATACTATTCATACCGTTTTGATCTGTTGGTACTCCATCAATAATAATTAGAGGATAACTGTTTCCAAGTGTACCAATACCCCTTATTCGAATATCGGCTCCAGCCCCCGGATCAGCATTGGACTGCACAATATTAACACCTGAAACTTTGCCTTGGAGCGCTACAGAAGCATTACTTGTTGTTATTTTCTGCATATCACCAATATCAGCTGTAGATACTGCACCTGTTACATTTTTTCTCTTTTGCGTGCCATAACCAACTAGAACAACTTCATCTAGACTTTGTGCATCCTCCTCAAGAATTACATTTATTACTGTTTGACTGCCCACTACAACTTCCTTGGTAATAAAACCAAGATACCTGAAAATTAAGGTGGTTTCAGGTCCGGCTACCTCAATGGTATAATTGCCGTCAAAGTCCGACTGTACCCCTTGTGTTTGATTTGCTTTAACTGTAACAGAGGCGCCTGGCAGTGCGACTCCCGTATTGTCTGTAACAGTTCCGCTTACTACCTTGCTTTGTGAAAAGGATCTGGTGGTAAACCCAAACGAAGCAAGCATAAAAAGCAATAAAAACAGACCGTTAAAACGATGGTTTTGATTTTTTGATTGTTTTTTTTTCATATTATTAAGTTTATGTTAGTCATTGCTCACATTCCAAATTTTGGCATGAGCTTAAGAGTTATCAAATATTATTTTATAATTACATAAAACCTCATAAATCACCTTTACATGACCTTTACATCCTGCTAAAAAGCTGTGAATTACCTGTGTTTAATGGGAAATGGCTGTATATGAAAATTGAAAAGGGGAACTAGGTTTTATATAGAATCAATTATATACCTAACCTTTTCGGGAGGGCAACTGAGAATGGGATTGTATAAAATGAAAGGTGAAGATTTAAATATTTTCGAGAAAACTAACAAGACTTTCTTTTTTATCGATATTTAGTTTCTTCCTTAATCGATGCCTGCCTATTTCTACAGAATTTAAAGAAATGTTGTTGATATTTGCTATTTCTTTTGAGCTGAGTTTGAGCTTAACTTGAACGGCAAGTTGTACGTCCTTATCAGTTAGGTGAGGATATTTTTCTTTAATTCTAAATAAAAAGTCACTTTGTAGCGTTTCTACGTTTGTATGAAACCTTTGTATATCTTCATTAATATCAAACTTAAAGCTATATTCTTTTATGAGTGTATTAATGTCCTTTTTTAATTGATTTATATCAGTAGATTTTAAACTTTTAAAAGAATTAGTAAGGTCTTTATAAATAGATGTTCTTTGAGAGATAAACAAAGCTAGATTTGTCAGCTCTTTCATCCGGAATTCCAATTTGTGCTCAAGATTTTCTTGCAAAAGGGATTGTGTTTTTAATTTTTCTATTGACAGTTTATGGCTTTGTTGATAAATTGCTTTTTTCTTTTTTATATTATTCCACAATGAAGCTATGATCAGAATAGCTATAACGGACAATAAAAAGGATCCGATAAGGACAGAATTTCTTCTTTGTGTTTCCAAATTTCTTTGTTGCTCCAATAATTTAATTTGGGATGCCCTTCGTTCGTCCTCGTAACGAATCCTCATATCGGTTAGTTTCTCGCTTTTATTGCTCGAAAAAATTTCTGAATTCCCGTCTGAATAATTCTTGTAGTAATTTAATGCCTCTTTATAATCTTGTTTTGCTAAAAAATAATCGGACATAATTCTATCATTTTCAACTACCCATTCTTTATTGTCCATCAAACCCTCCATAATTGATCTTGACTCTTTCAATTGCCGGTAGGATTTATCATAATTGCCCAGCTTTAGATTTACTATGGAAAGTTCGTTTAGAATATGAACCATATTTTGTTCGTCCTTAATTTGTTTTGTAATTTCTAAGGAAGATTCTAAATATGTTTTGGCGGAATCGGGTTCATTTATTTTGCGATAACAAACTCCCATATTTTTCATGGTCTCTGCAATTCTATCCTTATTGTTAAATGGTTTTTTTAATTCCAAAGATTTTTTGAAATATGATAATGCCAAATTGCAATCCCCTTTATGTTCATGAATTAATCCCAAACTGTTATAACTATATGCGATTCGCTGTCTGTCACCTATTTTTTCATGTATTTTTAATGTTTCCGTATGATATTCAAGAGCCTTGTCAAAATAGCCAATGTCGAAATACAACCACCCAAGAGTACGAAGCGTAAAGGCTAAATCATAATTGTTCTTAAGGTCTTTTCTGATTTCCAATGATTGCAGACCATACTGTAAAGCCTTATCGTAAAAATCATTGAACAAATAGCCTTGACAAAGATTAATAAGTGCTAATCCTTCCTGACCCACATCATTCGTCTCTCGAGATAACAGTAAAGCTTCATTTGCATATTCTATAGTTTTATTAGGGTTTATAGACCAATAAATTTCGGAAACTCTGTTTAGTAATGGTAATTTATCCTTACCGCTTGAGTAGGGTAATAAAGTCAGCAGACTATCTAGCTCTTTTTGAGAGTCGCTTGGATTTTCATCCCAAATATTAGTTTGGGAATGCACAGTAGTACCTATAAATAGAAGTATAATTAAAATAGGTTTTATCAATTTTTCCATGTGCTAGGATTTAAAAATAAAAAGAACTGGGTTTATTACTAAAGGTGGTTGCAAGAATTATGCTATTTACAAATATCTAAATTATAACGTAATCTCCTTTTTAATAAAGTCCAAATAATGGGACCAGTAAAGGTCAAGTAAAGGTCGTTTTTGGGTTATTAAGGGAAATTAATTGAAAATTTGCTCTAATCCCATTTGAGAAAATTAATGACGGGTTAAAAAAGGACAACTTCCAACAAAGAAAATATGCATTTATATAAAATGGTTAAGAATATTATGGTACTGGTATTGGGTGTTAGCTGCTATAGTTCAATAGGGCAAGTCAGCACTGATGGCAAAAGCAATTATCTAAACTTTAGTGAAGATATTTTGGATTTCCATTTTACTCCAAAGGATTCTGTTGACAGGTCTGGTTTAATGTTTTCAGACCAGGGATCGTGGTTCGCATATAGTTATTCTGATTCGATAGGAACTATGACAGATTTTTCCGGGCCTTTTCTAATGACACAGCAAAATGGCGTTTGGTCAAGTAAATCCTTAGCATCAATTAAAATTGCTATAGGCAGTCATCTCATTAATTTTAAAAAGGAAAACATAATAGAGCAGAAAAGCTATTCAAGCCATTTGGAACAAACTTTTTGTGCGGATGGGGTTGAATTAAAAGAAACACTTCTGTTTTTAAACGGTCATACAGCTTTAATTAAATATGAGTTTACAAATACGAACCAACGCATCATTCAATTAACATATCATTGGAAAAATGAACCTTTATTGACTAATAGTTTAAAGTTGTCTTCCCAAAGAAATGTTCTCAAAATAAGTTCAAACATAAGTACTGCTTTGGGGGTCATTACTTTTCCAAAATCTACAATTATCAATAATTTGGCAAAAGGTTTTTCTACAGAACTTCAAGAATTGGAACTCAAACCCAGCCAAACCAAAGAAGTTGTAATCGCACAAACATTTATTTTTTCAGAATACTCTTGGGAAGAAGAAAAGAAGATAATAGATAATTCTAATTTTGATTCAATTTTAAATACTCGGAAGGAAGAAAAAAACGATGAACTAAAAACACTAATTGAAAACAGTAAGCCACAGTTTAAGGATAATAAATATGCAAGAGTATTGGCCAAGGCCCAACTTACGCTTCAAAACAATTGGCGGATAGCCGCTGGGGAACTAAACCATCAGGGATTGTTTCCGAGCTATCATTATGAATGGTTCCATGGATTTTGGTCATGGGATTCCTGGAAGCACGCTGCGGGCCTTTCCCGATTCGCCCCTGAACTTGCCAAGGATCAAATAAGAGCAATGTTCGATTATCAGGCGGACGACGGATTTATTTTGGATTGCATCTATAGGGATACAACCATTGAAAATCACAATTATAGGGATACCAAGCCACCTTTGGCCGCATGGGCTGTAGTCCAAATTCTGCAGAAGGACAGAGATATTAATTTCGCTAAAGAAATGTACCCCCAGCTGATAAAGTACCATAATTGGTGGTATGCCAAGCGGGACCACGATAAGGATGGTTTATGTGAATATGGATCTACAGACGGTACCGTGTTGGCTGCCAAATGGGAAAGTGGAATGGACAATGCCATACGTTTTGATTCCTCTGAAATATTAAAAAACTCCGATGGGGCGTATTCCCTGAATCAAGAAAGTGTAGACTTAAATGCTTATTTATATGCTGAAAAATTGTATTTGGCCCAATTGGCTGAGGCCTTAGGTAAAAAATTGGAGTCAGATGAACTTAAATCCAATGCTAAGAAGTTGAAACGGTTGATTCAGTACCAATTTTATGACAAGGTGGATGGATGGTTTTACGATACCAATTTAGAGGGTACCCAATTTATAAAGGGTGCTGGAAGTGAAGGTTGGACTGCTTTATGGGCGAAGGCTGCTTCCCCTGAACAAGCGGAAGCTGTAAAAACCAAGATGATGGATGAACAAAAGTTTTTCACCAAAGTCCCTTTCCAGACCATGTCCAAAGACCACCCTAAATTTGACCCTCTAAATGGGTATTGGCGTGGACCAAACTGGCTAGATCAGGCCTATTTCGGAATAAAGGGACTTCGGAATTATGGATATGATTTGGAAGCCAACAAGGCTACAATCCAAATAATGGAAGGTGCTGATGGACTTTTGGAAAAAGGAAAATCCATTAGGGAAAATTATCATCCGATCACAGGGGAAGGTAGGGAGGCCCATAACTTTAGTTGGAGTGCGGCCCATATTATTTTGATGTTGACCGAGGACTAAAAAAAGGAATCAATGGAATATAGCAAGATTATAATAACTGCAGATCAGGCCATAAAAATTGTCCTTGAAAATTTTGACGTTCAAGGTACGGCCAAACCACTGCCCGGGGAAATCGATTTTAATTTTAAGATCGATGCAGTTGATGGGCAGCAGTATATTTTGAAAGTCTCCCGACCTGACGAGAACGAGGATTATTTGGACTTTCAACAGAAATTGCTGCTCTACGCCAGCGAACACGCCAAGGATCTAACGTCTCCCCAGGTCGTTCCGGATAGGCAGGGGAATCTGATTTCTGAGATCAGGGACGATTATGGGCAGATCAGGAAGGTACGCCTTCTGTCCTGGATATCAGGCAGGGTCTGGAGCGGGGTGAACCCGCAATTGGATGGGCTGCGCCATAGTCTGGGGGAACAATGTGGGAGACTGACACGGGCCCTGCAAGGTTTTGACCATCCCGAGGCCCACAGGGAATTTGTCTGG
Source organism: Arenibacter sp. S6351L (assembly GCF_023016025.1). NCBI lineage: Bacteria > Pseudomonadati > Bacteroidota > Flavobacteriia > Flavobacteriales > Flavobacteriaceae > Arenibacter > Arenibacter sp. S6351L. Next base: position 92,336 of record NZ_JALKBB010000022.1, read on the forward strand.
GATGTGGCACAGGGCGGTTGGACTACAGAATATCTTGACCTTTTTAAGAATGTGGACAAAGAAGTCATCTCCTATTTTCAGAATCAATTTAAAGAGGCGCAGCCCTGTTATTCCAAGTTACGCAAGGCAGTGGTACACAATGACGCCAACGACAACAATGTTATAGTTTCCGGGGGCCTGATCGATCCCCATGTGATCTCCGCCATAGATTTCGGGGATTCGGTCCATACGCAGATCATCAACGATCTGGCCGTTGCCTGTGCATATGCCATCATGGGGCACAATGATCCGTTGGAGGCCGCATTGCCTATTGTACGGGGCTATCACCATGCCTTTCCTTTGGAAGAAACGGAACTGGAACATTTGTACATGGCCATCGCCATGCGCTTGGTGATTTCCGTAACCAAATCGGCCATCAATAAAAAGGAGGAACCGGACAATAGCTATCTGTTGATCAGCGAAGAACCGGCCTGGGAACTGCTCCGTAAATGGAGGGACATCAATGCGGATTTTGCCCATTTTAGTTTTAGGGGGGCATGTGGATATACCGCCCATCCCAATGAAGAAAAATTCTCGACCTGGGCCAAAAAGCAATCCCTTTCCATTGATAAACTATTTCCCACTGTCGGTTCCAACACAGTATACCCCTTGGATCTTAGTGTATCCAGTAAATGGATAGGGCATGAAAAGGACTTTAACGATCTGGACTATTTTCAGTATAGAATTAATAAACTGCAGGGAGAACATCCTTCCAAAATATTGGCTGGAGGTTATCTTGAGCCCCGCCCTCTCTACACCACTACGTCCTATGATAAGATAGGGAACAAAGGTAGGGAGAGTAGGAGCATTCACTTGGGGGTCGATTTTTGGTTGCCGGCAGCAACACCGGTACACGCCCTTTTTAACGGGGAAGTGGTTACAGCTGTAAATGATGCAGGGGACAAGGAATACGGCGGACTGGTAATTTTAAGGCACCGGGAGGAAGGCTTGGAGTTTTATATCCTTTACGGACATTTATCGGTGGACAGTGCCATCCGCCATAAGGTTGGCGATCATTTAAGGGTAGGCGATGAAATTGGTATCTTGGGCAATTGTGAGGAGAACGGCAATTGGGCCCCGCATCTGCATTTTCAGATCATGCTTTCCATGCTTGAATTTAAAATTGATTTCCCCGGAGTAGCATATCATAACCAGATATCCGTATGGAAAAGCCTTTGTCCGGACCCCAATTTGTTGTTTCAGGCCAAGGGACTGGAGGGACGGCAAGCTACCTCCAATGCCGACATCATCAACTATAGAAATCAGCATTTGGGAAAAAGCCTAAGCCTGCAGTACAAGGTGCCCATTAAAATGGTTCGGGGTGCAGGGCAGTACCTAATGGACCAATATGGCAGGAAGTACCTGGATACCGTAAACAATGTGGCCCATGTGGGGCATGAACATCCAGAAGTGGTAAGGGCGGGACAGGAACAAATGGCCTTGATCAATACCAATAGTCGGTATTTGCACGAAAATATAAATGAGCTGGCCAAGGAGCTGTTGGAGACCCTGCCTCCAGAATTAAGTGTGCTCCATTTTGTTAATTCCGGCAGTGAGGCCAATGAGTTGGCGATCCGGATGGTAAAGGCCACCACGGGGGAGCGCGACATAATTGCCTCCGAGGTGGGCTACCATGGCAATACCAATATGTGCATAGATATCAGTTCGTATAAGTTTGATGGAAAGGGAGGCCAGGGCGCTCCGGAACACACCCATATTTTTCCGCTTCCCGATGCCTTTAGGGGCAAGTACCGGGGGAAAGATACGGGAGAACAATATGCCTTGGAGGTCAAAAAGCAGATAGACACGATACTGGACAAGGGAAGGGGAGTAGGGGCCTTTATCATAGAACCCATTATTAGCTGTGGGGGACAGATAGAATTGCCGGAGGGATTCTTGGCCAAGGCCTATCAATACGTTAGGGAAGCGGGCGGACTCTGTATTTCCGATGAGGTGCAGGTGGGTTGTGGCCGTATGGGCACTACATTCTGGGGCTTCCAATTGCACGGGGTGGTACCCGATATCGTGACCATAGGGAAACCCCTTGGCAACGGACACCCTTTGGCCGCGGTGGCCTGTACACAGGAAGTAGCGGAAAGATTTGCCAATGGAATGGAGTATTTCAACACTTTTGGGGGCAATCCGGTTTCCTGTGCCATAGGTGCCGAGGTTCTGAGGGTGGTGAAACGGGAGAAGCTCCAGTCACATGCCTTGGCGGTTGGAAATTATCTAAAAAAGGAACTAATAGATCTGGCGAAGAAGTTTCCCATTATTGGTGATGTTAGGGGCCAGGGACTTTTCTTGGGAATCGAGTTGGTGGATGAAAAAATGGAGCCTTTGGCGGCCCAGACCGATTATTTGGCCAACCGTATGAAAGATCATGGTATCCTTATGAGCACGGACGGCCCGGACCATAACGTATTAAAAATTAAGCCTCCTTTGGTCTTTACCCAAGAGAATGCCGAGGAACTTATTTTTTATCTCAAGGGAATCTTTACCGAAGATTTTATGATAAACTATTAATTTTTTGATACAATAATATTGATGAGATTACAACTTTTAATATTTCCTTTTGTTCTTACTTTTTTGAGCTGCAAACAAAAAAGATTGACCTCCGTTCCAGAACAAGTAAACCATTACAATCATCAGATTTTTGAGGAAAACAAATTACCACCAAGAGCTACTTTTTTTGGTCTTGAAACTAAGGTGAAACCGGATAAGGAAAACTCGAGGCGCTTTTTGAATTTAAATGGAGACTGGAAATTCAATTTTGTAAAAGACCCCAAACAGAGACCCACAACTTTTCAAAATATAAATTTTGATGATAGTGATTGGGACACCATCCAAGTTCCTGCCAATTGGGAAGTAGAAGGCTATGACCATCCCATATATTTGGACGAACGTTATCCGTTTGACACCAAATGGCCCAATGTACCCACAGATTACAACCCTGTTGGTACATATCGCAAAGAAATTTGGCTTACAGATGAATTTCTGGACGAAGATATTATTCTACATTTTGCAGCTGCAAAATCTGCCATGTACGTATATGTCAATGGCCAATATGTGGGCTATTCCCAAGGTAGCAAGACACCAGCGGAGTTCAACATTACAAAAAACCTAACTGTAGGGAAAAACCTGATTGCCCTTCAGCTATTTAGGTGGAGCGATGCCAGTTATTTGGAAAGTCAGGATATGTTACGTCTTAGCGGTATTGAAAGGGATGTTTATCTGTATAGCAGGCCAAAAGTTCATATAATGGATTATTATGCCTATACCAATTTAGATGACACTTATAAGCATGGGATATTTAAGGATACCGTGTTTCTTCAAAACAATTCTGGAGAATTGTTAAATAGGACATTACACTTGGAGGTTTTGGATGGTAAGTCGATTGTCTACAAAACTGAAGAATCAATCCAAATTCCAGCCTCTTCGAAAATCAATTTTCATTCAGAAACAGTTATTGAGAATGTAAAAACATGGTCGGCGGAACTTCCTAATTTGTACCAACTAACAATTTCATTGGAAGACCCTAAGAATCCAAAAAACAATCAGTACATAAGACGAAATATTGGTTTTAAAAGGGTGGAAATCAAGAACAGTCAAGTTCTATTAAACGGAAAGGCCATTTATATTAAAGGTGTGGACAGGCATGAAACCGACCCCTTGACAGGGCATGTTGTATCCAGGGCGTCTATGGAAAAGGATATTATACTCATGAAACAAAATAATATTAATGCTGTGCGCAGTTCGCATTACCCAAACGATTCCTATTGGTTGGATCTATGTGACACTTACGGATTATATGTGGTTGACGAAGCCAACATTGAAAGCCATCCACTAGCCATAAGCGAGAAAACCCAGATAGGAAATGAAATGAGTTGGTTACCTGCACATATGATGCGTACCCAAAGGATGTATTATCGCGATAGGAACCACCCCTCCATATATTCTTGGTCCTTGGGTAACGAAGCTGGGGAAGGTGAAATTTTTAGATCTACTTACAAATGGTTGAAAAGTCACGACGACAACCGGATCGTACAATATGAGCCTGCTGGAAAGGAGGATTATACAGACCTGTACTGCCCAATGTATCCTAAACCCGAATATCTTATCGAACATGGAAATTCGGATTCGGACAAGCCATCAATAATGATAGAATATGCACACGCCATGGGCAATTCTGTGGGAAATTTACAGGATTATTGGGATATTATTGAAAAATACCCCAACCTACAAGGAGGGTTCATTTGGGATTGGGTAGATCAGAGTCTGGAACTTAAAGATAAGGATGGCAAACCCTATTTTGCATATGGTCATGATTATCACCCTGATTTACCAACGGATGGAAATTTTTTAAACAATGGACTGGTGGATCCTTTCCGCAATCCACATCCACATCTTTCTGAAGTGAAAAAGGTATATGAACCGGTTCAGTTTAGATATTTAGGAAATGGAACTATTGGGATTGAGAATAAAAACTTCTTTGCAGATTTTTCAGATAAGGAACTAAATATTAAGGTATTAAAAGATGGGGTAGAGGTATTCCAAAGTTCAGAAAAAATGTTGGAAGTAGGCTCCCAGGAATCTAGTAAAATTCAAATTAGAAATTTTCCTGATTTCAATGATTTAAATAGGGAATACATACTCGAAGTAAGCCTTGTTCAAAAAAATAATTCGGCCTTAATATCACAAGGATATGAGTTGGCCTGGGATCAATTTGTGCTTCATAAAGGAGCATATGTTTCAAAGCCAATTACAAAGGGCCCTATTTTAAACATTAAATCTACTGGGCAAACCATCGAAATAGCAAATGATATTATTAATCTTAGGATTAACGGGAACAGTGGAGAAATTATTTCATGGACATTTATGGGAAAGAAAATTACGGACCAACCTATTCGTCCTAATTTCTGGAGACCTCCAACCGATAATGATTTAGGGAACAGAATGGATAAATGGGCAGAAATATGGCAGGATGCCAGCTATAACTATTCTGCCGAGTTGGTAGGGCGACCGTCACAATCACATATAGGGGTTGTATATAGGGTTGCCTATTCTCTTCCAAATAAGGTAGCCGAGGTAGTAGTTGATTATGAAATTTCCAATGGAGGAATTTTGACAATTGATTATCATTTTGAACCCAATCAAAAAAATCTTCCCAATATTCCAAGGTTAGGAATGTATCTGACGCTACCTAAGGATTTTAGTGATGTTTCTTGGTACGGCAAGGGTCCTACTGAGAGTTACTGGGATAGGAAGACCGGAGTTAAAATAGGGATTTATAACGGAAAGGTGATAGATCAGTTTCATAGATATATGAGACCGCAAGAAACTGGAAATAAAACTGATGTTCGTTGGATGAACGTTTCTTCAAATGATTTGACGCTAAATGTAAAAAGTAATATGCTGTTGAATTCCAGTATTTGGCCCTTTACGATGAAGGAAATTGACTTCAATAAGGATCAGGCCGGGATTTCGGCTTCTGGCCTAGTTCCAGTTACAAAGAGGCATGGTGCCGATATTAGAATCGGAGAGACGGTACAGTGGAATGTGGATTTATTGCAAATGGGAGTCGGAGGTGATAATTCATGGGGAAGGAACGTGCATGTGGAATATACTATTCAACCAAAGTCATATAGCTATTCTTATTCGATAGAGCCATTTTTGAAATAGCTTAATATTAACCACAACAGTACCTAATGTTTATCATTGTATAATTGAATGTTAATCTATGAAAGAGCAAGCTGACGAATTAAAAAGAAATATAGGAACTTGGGGCCTAAGTGCCAATTTGATCAATATAATGATTGGTGCCGGAATATTCGTTTTGCCTGCCGTTGTGGCTGCGGGCCTTGGTTCAGCAAGTGTGTTGGCTTATCTTTTTTGTGGATTATTGATTTCTTTAGTCATGCTGTGTTTTGCCGAAATTGGCAGTAAGATAACCGATACAGGTGGGGCATATGCCTATATTGAAGGAGTTTTTGGTAAATATTTTGGTTTTATTGCGGCTGTTCTTTTTCTAGTGGCAACTATATCCGCAGATGCAGCAGTTGCCAATACTATTGTTGATATTATGGGTTCTATCAACCCCTTTTTTAAGGGAGGAATTATTAAAACAGTTTTCTTTCTTTGTCTTTTTTCAGGCCTTGGATACATTAATGTAATTGGGGTCAAGGAAGGAATAAGATTGGTGAAACTAATTACCATTTCTAAAATTGCCCCTTTAATGGTGTTGATTTTTTTGGCATGGTCGAAAGTAGACATTGTAAATCTGGTGTGGGATTTTACCCCAACGGTTATGGATGTTGGAGAAGTATCCTTGATACTATTCTTTGCTTTCCAAGGTGCGGAATCTGGACTTTCGGTAAGTGGCGAGGTAAGGAATCCCAATAAAACTATACCAAGGGCCATACTGATAAGTATTACGGTGGTATTGCTAATTTATATAATGATCCAAACTGCTGCCCAGGGAGTATTGGGGGAAACATTGGCCAGTTTCAAAGAAAATCCATTGGGCGAGGTGGCAAGCAAGATTTTTGGACCAATAGGGTTTACTTTAATAACCATTGGAGCTGTAGTGTCCATGTTCGGAAATTTGAGTAGTGAAATATTGAGCATGCCAAGGATGCTATATCGGGCCGCAAAGGATAAAGTAATTCCAATTGAAATTGCATCTCGAGTTCACAAGAAGTTTTCTACGCCATATGTGTCAATTATAATTTATGTTGGACTGTGCTTTTTATTTGCTTCATTAGGTGGATTCAAGCAATTGGCAATTCTATCTAGTGCCTCTATTCTACTTATTTATTTGGGAGTGGCAATCGCTGTGATAAAATTGAGAAAAAAGGAAAATAAGGAAGAGTCCGAATTGTCCAAAGACTCATTTAGAATCCCTGGAGGATATCTTGTCCCAATTATGGCTGTTTTGGTTATTTTATTCTTTCTATCCAATCTGTCATTTAATGAATTGATTGCCATTGGTACTTTTATTGGAGTATTATCCATAATCTATTATTTAATTAATGTAGTAAGGCATAATAGATAAGGGAATTAAAAGAGGTTATTTGAATAACTATTTAGGAAACCACCATCTCATTTGCCTCGTCCAATACATGGTTGGTAAAACTCTTTAGATAGATCTGTGTTGTTTTTAAGGAGTTATGGCCCAATCCTTCGCTGATGACCTCGGTGGGCACCCCCATGAACTTGGCGATCGTAGCCCAGGAATGACGGATGGTATAAGTGGTAAAATGTTCTTCAATACCTGCATCCTCGGCAATGATCTTGAGACGGCTGTTCATCCTTCTTCTTTGGGTTTTATATTTCTCATAATGCTTTGTACTGCCATCATAATTCGCAGGGAAAAGATAGTCGTCACTTGATTTTCCTTCGGTATAAAAATTTAGAATTTCCCTTAGCTCGTCCGTAATTCGGACGGAGAGCTGGTCGCCGGTCTTGCTGCGGCCGTAGAATATGCGGTCTTTGGTTATGTCCTTGACCTGAAGCTTTACCAGGTCTATGAAATTCATTCCCCTGCAGTTGAACATCACCAGTGCATAATTCTTTGCATGCCAGACTGGAGATCCTTCTTTGTAGTGAACGTCCCTGATCTTTATGAAGTCCATTTTTGATATGGCCTTCTTTTTCGTACGTCTCGAAGTTGGAATTTTAAAGTGTTGGAAGGGGTTTTTTTTGGGATAAAATTGATCTTCCTTGATGGCACTGTAATAGATGGCCCTAACTGCCCTCAAATAGGAGCTAATGCCATTTTTGGAACTGCTCTTGGCTTTGTGTTCGATTTGGAAATTGGTCAGTAGGGTAACGGTAATCTCATTCAACTGCAGATCCCTTCCCCCGTTCAGTCTGGTAATGGACCTGATGGCCCCTGCATACCAGGACGCAGTTCCGGGTTTGTTGGATCTTAATTTTCTATCGATGATAACTTTGCCCCATTGCGATAGGGTAAGTCCGTTGTCCACTTCGTCCCGTATTTTGGTGTCCACTTTTTTGTCCCATGCTTTGCGTATATATCCTACCAGCGTATCCGCATCTACCGAGTTGATGCTGTCCCCAAGTTCTACTATCAGCATATGGGCGGTATGTAGTTTGTCATAAATTTTTTCATTGGCCCTGTCACAATCAATATGGTTGTTTTTAAAGGCAGACTTTTTCATCCGCATATACTTATCGTCCCATCCAGCGGGGGAGCTGAAATAGGGTAGGCGTATGATCCTTGTTTTACGGTGAAACAATCTTAGGGCAACGGGATACAATCCGTTGGCTGCACTTTTTGCCGATTTTCTGGTGTCCAATATCAATCTTACCTTGGCCATAATCTTGTTCTTTTACTTAAAGTTAGTAAAAAACAAGGCTCACTTTAGGCTCACTATTTTTTGATATCATTTGATATCAAATGATATCAAATTTTATCGAAATGTAATTAAGCAACTGTAAATCAATATAATATGATGTATTTTGCATTCATTTGTAGGATGGAATATGAGTCTTCTAAGCAGGCGGTCGAAGGTTCGAATCCTTCTGCCATCACGACACTCTCAAAACCACGCCTAATGGCGTGGTTTTTTGTTTTATGGAAAGGCCGAACTGCGTTCGTAGCTTTGCAGTAAAACAAAGAACTAGCAGCGCTAGCTGCCTGGTTTTGAATTTGCAGCATTGATCAAGAAGGATCACCGCAGGTAATCCTATGGGCTATGGAAAGGCCGAACAGCGTTCGTAGCCTTGCAGTAAAACAAAGAACTAGCAGTG
>NZ_JALKBB010000023.1:0-97297 GCF_023016025.1 Arenibacter sp. S6351L
ATTGTCGAGGGCACGGAGACCTTTACGGTCACTCTTACCTCTAGCAATTTAGCTGTGGACGATAGCGATACGGCCACAGGTACTATCACGGACAATGATTCGGTCGGCGTTACGGTATCTACGATCAGCGGTAATACAACGGAGGCGGGTGGCACGGCTACCTTCACGGTGGTTCTGAACAGCCAGCCTACGGCCAATGTGACCATACCCCTTAGCAGTAGCAATACCTCTGAAGGGACTATAGCTGTACTAAATGTAGCTTTCACGCCAGCTAACTGGAACGTAGCCCAGACGGTGACGGTGACCGGGGTTGACGATATGGTTGCTGACGGTAACGTTGCCTATAACATAGTTACCGGGAATGTAACCTCTGCGGATACGAATTATAATGCTCTTACGGCTGCCAATGTTGCGGATGTTGCGGTGACCAATGTGGACAACGATGCGGTCGGGGTTACGGTATCAGCGATAAGTGGTAATACTACGGAAGCAGGAGGCACAGCTACCTTTACATTGGTTCTGGACAGCCAGCCCACAGGGAATGTAACTATACCCTTGAGCAGTAATAATACTGCAGAGGGTACACTTGCGGTATCCACAGTGGTCTTCACACCAAGTAACTGGAACGTTGCACAAACGGTGACGGTCACCGGAGTAGATGATATTGTGGTGGATGGCGACATTTCCTATGCCATTGTTACCGGTAATGTTACCTCTTCGGACACTGGCTATGACGCACTAAACGCTGGAGGCGTTGCGGATGTTGCAGTAGTTAATATTGACGATGATACTGCTGGTATTTCCATAAGCGATGTAACCGTAAATGAAGGGGACGGAACTGCAACTTTTACGGTAATTTTAAATAGAGGTGTGTTATTTGGCACTTCGGTGAAATACGAAACCGCCAATAATACGGCCTCGGCGGGATTCGATTATGTTAGCAAATCAGGTACCCTTACCTTTTTGGGCTTAAATGGGGAAACAAAGACTGTTGTAATTGATATTTTGGAGGATGTTATTGTAGAAGGCACGGAATCCTTTTATGTAAACCTTTCCAATGTTACTGGGTTTGCCCAAATAGCAAAGGCACAGGGAGTAGGAACTATAACGGATAATGATAATTGTATTGAAGCTCCATTAATTAATGATACATCAACTATATTTTGTGGTGCCTTTACCCAGGATTTGGATGCTTATACGGATACTGCCATACCTTCTGGTTTTGAATTGATATGGAGCAGTAACAGTGATTTTTCAGTTACCGGCGCCAGGTTAAATACCAGCGTAATAGATTTTGAGGCTACCTTTTATGGCTTTTTGTATAATGAAGGTACGGGCTGTGTTAGTCCGCCGCTGGAAGTTACCCTGGTACGTAATGAACCTCCTGAAATATTAAGTACTACTCCAACCACTATTTGCGGACAAGGTATTGCTACAATTAGTGCTACGGTAACTGCAGGAGGTAGCTTGTTTTGGTTTGCTTCTGAATCAGGTGGGGATTCATTGGAAGAGGGAAGTAGCTTTTCGCCCAATGTCAGTGCAACTACTACTTATTACGTAGAGGCTTTTGCCAATGGTTGTTTCTCGGAGCGTGTTGCGGTAACAGTTACTGTTGCGGATCCGGTCGAGACTGGTACAACAACAGCTACTTCGGCTTGTAGTATAAGTGGTGGTGGAGCAACAACAACCATTGATTTGGATACTACTAGATCGGGAGGAGATACTGGAGTTTGGTCCATTGTAGGCACTCCCCCAACCGAGGTCGCAATAGCTGCTGGCAATATTGTTGATTTTGAGGGAGCCGCAGACGGGGACTACATTTTTAGATTTACGACGAATACCGCTGTTTCTCCATGTGTAAACGAAAGTGTAGAGGTGACCATTGCCGTAACTACTTGTACTATGGATAGTGATGGGGATGGCCTTATAGACAGGGACGAAAGAGCTTTGGGCTTAGATCCCAATGATCCGGATACGGACGCGGACGGAATCAATGATGGAGATGAAGTAGGACCCGATGTAAGCAACCCTATTGACACAGATGATGACGGAATAATAGATGCCTTGGATTCCAATATCTTGGATTCGGACAATGACGGTGTAGTGGATCAGTTGGATCCAGCGAACAATAATCCTTGTATCCCCAATATTTCTGATGCCTGCCAAATCGATCTTGGTATAGAGAAAGTAGTGGACATGGAAAGTGTATTGGTAGGACGTGAAGTTACATTTACAATAACTTTAACCAATTTGAGTCAGATCATGGTCACCAATATTGCGGTTAATGATCTTGTAAGTCCAGCACTGGGTTTTGAGTATATTAGTAGTGCGGTTACTAGCGGGGCATACAATGAAATGGCTGGAGTATGGCAATTGGATGAGATTTTGGCGGAGGAGGTGAATACATTAACCATTACGACCAGGGTACCTGAAGTCGGCATTTATCAGAATGTTGCAGCCATTGTGGACTCTTTTCCAGAGGACTCGGATGCTACCAACAATACGGCTTCCGTTACCGTAACAGTGACACCTAGGTCATCGAGCGAATGTGGATTCTTGTTCAATCAGATATCCCCCAATGGTGATGGAATAAACGATTCGTTGTATATTAACTGTATTCAGGATTATCCCAATAATACCTTACAACTTTATGATCGCTATGGCAATGAGGTCTTCACGGCCAGTGGTTATGACAATACTTGGATGGGGACAGGAAAAAATGGAGATTTGCCAAAAGGAACCTACTTTTATATCTTGGATCTAGGTGATGGAACGGAAGTTCGAAAAGGTTGGATCCAAATCATAAGATAATATAGATTATGAATTTAAGAATATACAGAATAGGGTATAGGGATATTTTATTGCTTTGTAGCGTACTGTTTTTTTCTGCGGGCATGCTTTTTGCTCAGAAAGAGCCCCAGTATACCCAATATATGTACAATATAGGCAGTTTTAACCCTGCCTATGTGGGTACAGTGGAGAGTCCGGATATTACCGGTCTGTACCGTGTGCAATGGTCCGGAATCCCGGGAGCGCCCAGAACCATGCGGTTCGGAGTAAATCTTCCCTTGGCCAATGAAAAAAATGGCTTGGGATTTAATGTGGTAAGTGATCAATTGGGGCCTACTACCCAAACGTACATAGATGTTGCTTATTCATTTCAAGTAAAACTGTCAGAGGAAACTAAGCTGTCCTTTGGTGTGGATGCGGGTGGTTCTTTATTGGATGTGGATTATACCAAAGGCGACTTTGAAAATCCAAATGAGCCCTTGTTGAATAATGCGGATACCTTTAATAAATTTTATCCTACTGTAGGTGCCGGTATATTTATGTATCAGGAAAACTGGTACTTAGGATTGTCCGTTCCCAACTTTTTAACCTCTGGCTTGTACGCGGATGAAGTGGCCAATATTGTGGAGGACAAGATGCAGTTTAATTTTATAGGGGGGTATGTTTTTGATTTTTCCGAAGGCCTCAAATTTAAACCGGCTTTCTTAATGAACTATTTAAATGGGTCGCCTTTAAACTTAAATTTATCTGCAAATTTTTTAATTAGCGATGTCGTAACTTTAGGGGCATCCTATAGATTGGATAACGCTATAAGCGGTTTGGCCGGATTGCAGATTTCCAATAGTCTATTTCTAGGGTATTCCTATGATTACAATACCAATGGACTTGGGGAGTACAGTCAGGGTTCACATGAGGTAATATTGAAGTTTTATTTAGGAAAGGGAAGTAGCAAAGTTAAAAAGGAGAGTAATAGAGATCAAAAAGGGAAACCTAAACAAATAGATACCCCTAGGTTTTTCTAAAATTAATATGAACATGAAGTTTAAATTAACAATTGTATTTTTTATCCTTTTGTCATCCTTCGTTTTTGCACAGCAAAAAAAATCTAAGGGGGATATACTGTTTTTTGAGTATTCCTATAATCAGGCCATTGTAGAATATCAAAAGGAATTAAGGGACGGGGTACTTAGCAATAAACAATATTTGAACCTAGCGGATTCCTATATGAAGATTGGCAACTTTAAAAAGGCCTCGGAAATTTATGTAAATATTTTCCAGAAAGACACTACTATGTCTTCCTTCCATTTTAATAAAATGCTGCAATCTTTGTCCAAAACTTCTGAAATTGAAAAGGTAAGGGCTTATTTGTCTACAAAAAAGGATGAATTGGCCCCAGAATTATTGGAAAACGCGGATTTTAATTATGAATTGATAGCAACCAACACTAATGAGGAGTTAGATTTTGAGATATTTAATATAAGTGGAAATAGTCCGCAGGCCGACTTTTCCCCTGCTTTTTATAAGGAAAAGTTATTGTTTTCCAGTAGCAGGCCTGATGGCACCAAGAGGATTTATAATCCTTCTGGTGAATCGTATCTAAATATATATGAGTCCAACATTGAGGCTCAGGGCGACATAAAAAGGCCTCAGGTTTTTAAAGGCATATCCAATACCAATTTTCATCGTGCAACGCCTTATTATTCTGAGGAGCTCAATTATATATTTTATGTACTTTCCAATGCCGATGGGGAGGTTTTACAGTTTAGTGAAAACGGTAAAAACACTTTGGCCATGGGGAGGATTGATGAAAGTGGGGCTTTTCAGTTCATATTAAGAGATTTAAACACTTCTTTTTATTATCCCTTTTACGAAGCAAGTACAGGAAAATTATTTTTTGCGGCAAATTTTGAAGACGGTTATGGCGGCACGGATATTTATTATGTGTACACCAACAATGGGCTTATTATGTCTGCTCCGGTAAATTTAGGTCCAAGAATTAATACCCCTGGTAATGAAATAGCGCCTTATATTTTTGAAAACAGCCTCTATTTTTCTTCGGATATTTTTTATGGGCTGGGAGGAATGGATATTTATAAATCCAATATTATTTCCGATAACAGTTTTAGTATTCCTATAAACCTTGGAGAGGGTATTAATTCTTCCAAGGACGACTTTGGGTTTATTATTAGGAATAATGATACTAATGGGCTATTGGGTTATTTTTCGTCCAATAGGGATGGCGGTAAGGGCAATGACGATATATATGGCTTTAATGTTACCGAAAAGCCTGGATTAAAAACCTTGGCCCTTAAAGGGAGAGTGGTGAATCTTACCTCCAATAATGGGATATCGAAGGCCCAAATCCGATTGTTGGACAAGAACGGAGAGCTTGTTAAGGAGGTGTTTACTAATGAAAATGGTGATTATAGCGTTGAGGTTCCTTTTCAAGATATCGTTACTATTGAATCGACTAAAGAAAAACATTCAATATTTTCTATGACCTATCAGGGCAAGGAATTGGACGAAATCCAAAATAAAGCTTTTAATATGGGCATTAAATTTTTGGATGATCTGGTAGAGGAACAAGAGGACCAAACCGTAGTGAAATTGAAAAAGTTCTATTTTGATAAGGGAAAGAGCAATATCAATTCAGACATTGCCCAAGAATTGGATAAGGTTGTAGATCTTATTGAGAGATTTCCCCAATTACAGCTTAGGATAGAATCCCATACCGATAGTAGGGGAGGGGGAAGTTACAATTTTACCTTGTCACAAAAAAGATCGGATGCCATTAAAGATTATCTTTTACAACAAGGAGTGCCAGCAGGGAATATACTCTATTCCGTTGGTTATGGGGAAGATAAACTACTAAACGGGTGTAAGAATGGTGTTTTTTGTTTGGATATGCTACACAATAAGAATGAGCGATCATTAATAGTTGTGCTTAATTACAATCTCCTGTATTAAGGGTATTTTGTAATATTCTAAATTCTTTGCCTTCGGCTTTGTGGTATATAATGAAGGACGATTGTAAGGTTACCTTGCTAAATTACAGGCACTACAGTCCTTGATTTCGCCGTAATAGGTTTCCCTGTATTTATGGAGAGTCCTCACGGGAATACCGAAAACCACTTCTTTTATATAGGTCACCCGTGTGTATAAGATCCCCATTTTAGAATTATAACGCTTTTCGTTCCTTGTATTTCTCTTTATACGTATCAATTTCATTATTCTGCGCTTCTTCTTCATATCGTACAAAGATTAAAGATAGAATTTCCAAAAGCAAATTTTGGGTGTTAAGTCTTTATTAAACACTTAGAAATGATCTAGATCCACTAATATGAATGTTGTTTATAGATGCTTTCTATTAAAACAATAGCATCCAACAATAATAAATGGAAAAGAGGGTGAGAAAGATTATACCGAGATAGGTTAATATTTGCAGGTTTCTGTTGGGCCTGTCTTTTACAGGTATTTCGAGGCTCGTGACGTTCTTTAGATTCATGTACCCTATGATTGGTGCCATAACAAATGAAACAAAAGTGGCCAGGGCAACGAGGATCCCCATATTGGCAGAAAAGATACTTATGACCATAAAATTTATTACAGCGAGCAACAACACTCCGATAGTAAAGCCTTTATTTTTTATAACCTCCTTTTCAGGGAACAGCAAGCTCAAGATGTCAACGCTTACCCGGCTAAGGGCATCGTGCGCTGTAATGCAGGTACTAAACATGGTGGCAAACGCGGCTATTGCTATTAAAATATAAGCCCAGGATCCAATATTAACAGTAAACAGTTGAACCAGTTGGTCTGCAAAAACTACTGAGCTATTACTCAATTCCGTGTTAGTTCCATAGAGGGTAAACCAGCCAATAATCATAAAAAAAATGGCCAAAATAGCTGTTGTAAAATAACCGAATTTAAATTCTTGGAGGGCCTCTTTTAGAGTGGGTTTTTGTTTGGAATTCTTAAATTTTTCAATGCTCCAAAGACTTATCCAACCAGAGGCCTCGACAGCTGTTGGCATCCATCCCATTAGTCCTATTAGAAAAAGGATTCCCACTTCATTGAAAATTGTGGGTGTTTCAAAGTTTTCTACTGCAGTAACCTTCCCATTGAAGATTACCAAAATTGTTGTGACCAAAAGGGCCGAAAATAAAATGGATATCACATACTTCAGTGAGATTTCCAGAAATTTATATCGTCCAACGATAAGTAGAACGCAGATTAGTATAAAAAGTCCGCCGGCTACAACACTTACAGGTGTATTGGTTAATTGAAAAAGATTTATTAGTAATCCGGAGGTAACCACATAGAGCGCGGCTAGAATGGTGAAGGTACTGAACAAGGTAATAATGGCATAGAAGATTAGATAAGCCTTGCCACGATTAAGATAACCTTCTATAAGTGTTTTGTTGGTGATATTCGTATATCTCACCCCAAATTCAAAAAAAGGATACTTCAAGATATTAGCCAATATAATGGGAATAACCATAATCCACCCATATTGTGCTCCTGCCTTGGTGGATAACACTAAATGGGAAGTTCCTATGGCCGTACTGGCAAAAAGCAGGCCAGGACCAAGGTTTTTAATTAGATTTTGTATGGAAGCCACAATTGACATAGCGGGAGTAAATATAGCTAAGTTTACTTGATTTCAATTTTGTCCCCAAAGAATTTTGGTTGGGTATTGAGTGCTAAATCAATAAACACTTTTACGCGGGCAAAATATTCCCTTATTTGTACTTTTAAACCGTGTTTTATGGAAAGATCTTCAGCATTGTAACCTATGGCAAACAATCCTTTTTGCTCTGCTATATAAATAGCGCGTTCGTTATGGAATTTTTGGGAAATAATGGTGACACTGTCCAATCCGAAAATAAACTTAGCCCTGACCATAGAATCCAAAGTGCGAAAACCCGCATAATCCAAAAAAATCTTTTCGCTGGGAATGCCTCCTTTTACAAGATCTTTTTTGAAAACGGTAGGTTCATTGTAGTATTGCGTACTGTTATCCCCACTGACCAATACATAATCTATTTTTCCGGCCTTATATAGTTCCAGGGTTGCTTTGATTCTATTCGTATAATAGGGGTTGGGGCCTCCCCCAACAAGTCTGTTGGAAGTTCCTAAGACAAGGCCCACCCTGTTTTTGGGGATATTTTCAACACTCCAGTAAGTCCTGTTTTCGGCCGCTTTTTTAATGACTTTGTTACAAGAAAGCAATATGACATATGTGGATAATATCCCTATAAGAATCGCAATGCCAATTTTCTTAATCATTCGTCAATATAATCAATATAAAAAAAATAAATCAAAGCTTATGCTTGGCCGGAACGTATGCGGTTTTGTTCAATCTTATTTAGGATATTAGGCAATAATAGTAATAATAAATACCAAAAAAAATAAACCCCAACTTTTATTTAGTTGGGGTTGAAATAGTTGTTTAAAATCAATAAAATTTAATTGGCATTGGCACCAATATTACCTTGAGTAATAATTATTTCAAGATGCTCCTCGTTTTGATGAATCTTAATATGACCATCAAATTTAAGCAATTGTTCGTAGGTAATGGGTGTGCCATCATCCAACGTAGTTACAATTGTGCTACTGGATTCGCAATCGCAATCAATCGGTTCTAGTGTTATCGCAATTTCACCACCTGTTGCCGCATTGTTAAAATAAATAAAAGCAGGATGCACGTCTGTCGAAGAACCGTTTATCTCCAATAGAACGGTAGTTGATCCGTCTTCATTCTTTTTAAAGGTAACTTTACCTGTAATTTTGGAATTGGAAACAGAGCTCAGTGTGTACACTTTAACACTTGTGGAAGATTTTGCAGTAGAATCATCTTTGCTACATCCAGTAATAATTAAAGAGATCGATATCAAGAATAAGTAAACGTATTTTTTCATTTTATGGAGGATTTATATGTCAAATTTTCAGAAATAGTTATTACAATATTCTATAAATACTTTTATCGGTATAAATAATCGATGAATTGTAAATAAATGCTCAAATACGGTGCATTTCATCCAAGATTATCGCCTTATATAGGGAAGGTCTAACCTAGTTAAATAAAAATAAGAGTGGTCTTAATTCTGTATTTAAGGAGTGTGGTCCTGGTTGGTTATGTATATATAAGCCTCTCTAAACTAAGGTTGATAACTATAAAGTTGGGGCGTATATTTTTTAAAATCTTTAAAAGGTAAAAATTGAGATGGTCCTACCTAATTAGGATTTTTTAGACTTCTTTTCTCTTTTTGCAGCTTTCTTTTCCTTGGCGGATAAAACTGGCTCCTTTTTCACATTCTTTTTTGCGTCTTGACTCTTTGCCATAGCGTTTGTTTTTATCAAAGATACTCAATAATCGCACCGCTATTATCTTGGAATCGACTTTTGTGCAAAAGCGAGGGCAAAATAAATTTTGGATGAAGTGCCTAAATTCTAAAACCAATATTGATTAACGTAGATGAAATAGGCTATTGTTACAGCGCTGTACGTTTTTTGGCCATTAGTTTTCCGATTACCTTTTTCAGTTTCTTGGGTTTATCGGCGTACTTTTCCAAATCAATAATTTCTACTTTTCTGAAGTCTACCGGGTGACTTTCACTTTGTAAGGAAATACTTCCGGACTTTAGGAGTTCTCCCTGCTCTAATCCCTTTTTGGGGTCCAACTGGGGTTTGGTATAACGCATAACTTCTTCTCCATTTACGTAGTGGATAATTAAAGAGTCCCTTAAAACAAGGACTTCTACCCTTGTCCATTGATCTCCGTGGTAGGTCTTGGAGGTGGAATTGATGCAGTGTTGTTTTATAATTTTTCCATCTTTTACAAATTGGGTGCCCGGGGTGCATAAATTGGCCGTAGAACGATCGTCCTTGCCATTTCCACCCAATAATTGCACTTCAATGGAATTTGGAAAATCCTGGTCTACGGTCATGGTTGCCGGTTCTTGGCCATGAACCATTATGCCACTGTTTCTATAGGCCCAACCTGGCCCTCCCTTAACTTGATCACCAACAAATCTATATTCAACCCCAATTAAATAGGATGAAAATGGTTCCTTGTAAAACAGATGTCCAAATTGCTCGTCAAAATTGGTATATTGGTCATATCTTACCTGTATATTTCCGTCGTTGACCTGAAAAGTATTGCCGAAGTTTTCGTTCAAATTATGGTGCCTTATTTTTATTTGCCAGTCATTTAAATCCTTTCCGTTGAACAGCTGTTTCCACTTCATATTTTTTTGTGCTGAACATTCAGTGGAGATTAGACCTAGTCCAATGATAAAGAAAATGGTGAAAAGTACTTTGCTGGATTTGGCTTTCATAAGATGAATTATAGTTTGAAGGGTCTAAAATAGTATTTTAAATTAATAGTCAAGCCTGAAAATACTGGGCATTTGTGTTATATCTTAAAATGTCGTTGGTATTCGGTTAATTGGGTAAGCTACCTAAACGCTCTATTCGTTTTCGCTCAAATAAATTTGGCTCATCGTCCAAAATAAAAACGCCCATGGCTTCCACTTTGGTATAACTAATAAGGGGTTATGTGATATTACAGTGGCGGGAATTACCTCACTTCGTTCGGTGAGTCCCGGTCGAACATGTTGATAAGAAAAGACCAGTCCTTGCAGGACTACTATTTTTGCTTCCTGCATTTTTACCCAAATAAATTTGGCAAAAATGAAGGCACAAAAAAACCAAAGCTTTCACTTTGGTCTTTCTTCATTTGTACTCGAGGCGGGACTTGAACCCGCACGGACTAATGTCCATTGGATTTTAAGTCCTCGAATTGCAATTCAAAATCGCATTAAATTATCTGATAATCAATTAATTATGAATATTTTAATATTTTATTATACCAAAGAATATCATATAATATCATAAAATGTTGTACCTATGTTGTACCTGAAAATTCCTATATTAGTATAGAAAATTAGTAAGCAATGTCTTCAAAAACAAAAATTGTTCTCAGAAAAAAGGCAAATAAAGAAGGTCTTTTTCCACTTGCAATTAGAATTACAAAAAATAGACGTTCCAGTTATATGTTTATTGGTCATTATATAGACCAAAAATATTGGGATGAAAAAAGGATGAATATACGTAAATCTCATCCCAATTCGGAATTGCTAAATACATTGTTGAGTTCAAAACTGGCCGAAGTAAATAAGACCTTAATGGAATTACAATTTGAAAACAATGATGTTTCTTCTTTCCGCATAAAGAAGGAGCTTTCGGCTTCTAACAGTGACAAAAGTTTCTCCAGTGTTTCAGATGAATATCTTAATGAATTGGAAAGTAATAATAAGCTGACCAGATTAAATGCTGACAAGGTTAGGGTTAATCATGTATTAAAATTTTATGAATCTAAACATTTAATGTTTCAAGAAATTGACGAAGGCTTTTTGGTAAAATTTCAAACATACCTAAGACGCAATAAAAAGTTGTCAGAAAGGTCAATAGTCAATAATCTTGTTGTAATTCGAACGCTTTATAATAGAGCTATTAAAATGGGTATTGTTGACCAAAAAGCTTATCCCTTTGGTGCGGGTAAAATTCAAATTAGATTTCCTGAGACCGAAAAAATTGGTTTGACCATAGTCGAGATAAAGATTATTGAAAGCTTGCAAAACCTCACCAAAATGGAGGAGCACACTAGAAACGTTTGGCTATTTAGCTTTTATCTGGCCGGGATAAGGGTAGCGGACGTTTTAAAAATACGCTGGAGTGATCTGTATGATGGTCGAATTCACTACAGAATGAATAAGAATGCTAAATTGGTATCATTAAAATTACCTGATAAGATCATACCAATCTTGGAGTATTATGAGCCGGATAGAATAAATTCAAATGATTTTATTTTTCCTGAACTTAAGCGGTCGAATTTTAGAGATCCAAAGGACGTATATGCTAAAACCAATACGGCTACGAGCAAGTTTAATAAACATTTGAGAGGCATAGCTGACAAGGCTGGTTTAGATAAAAAACTTACCATGCATATCGCAAGACATAGTTTTGGGAATATAGCTGGTGACAGGATTCCTGTACAAATGCTGCAAAAACTTTATAGACATACTACCATAACCACTACAATGCAATATCAAGCCAATTTTATTAGCAAAGAAACTGATAAGGCTTTAGAGGAAGTCGTTAATTTTTGATTCTTATGAATTGAAATTGGCCAGTATTGTTATTGGATTTTATCATAAAATGCAAATGGCAGCTTGTCGGAGCTAAATGTATAATATCAACTTCATAGATGAGCCCAAAAAAGTATATTAAAGGCATAATCATACTATTGAGGTTATATTTGGGGATAGAACGTAATTATTATACATTCATGTTCAAATCTTTTTGGATTACTTAGGGGCACAAATTCTCGATTTATAAATGTTTATTGTTTAGTTCTACATATTCGTTCCTAATTTCGTCATAAAGCTGGCCCAATCTTTCATGAAGGTCCTTGGTCATTTCTATTTGAAACTCTCTAATTCCTATCTGCAATTTGAAGTCTGAATCGATCTTTCCATATATGTAATCCAAAGGTAACTCCCGATGTATATCGGATTTGATCGGTTTGGCTGTAAAAAATAGGTTACTACAATCATTTCTCCTATAAGTAAAGGAAACAGTGAAGTCTATGGCCTTATAATGTCTTGTGTATTGAAATGAGCCTTTATCATTTATGGGAACCATTGAATACGTTTAATTAAAATGGATAGAAATTTAGTGCTAAATGTGCTGCTTTTCAATACTTCTTCGATAAGTTTCCTTAATAATAGCCCTATGACATTCGTTCGGTAATCACTGTATTTGGTGTAAAATGAAATTATCACTAATCTACTTAAAACTATAATCTGTTGATAGAGTTGTCGATATAATATCGGAATCTATTCCATTGTTCTTTTTATTTAAAATTAGTTATATTAGTAACTGTTGGTGAATGGGACCAAAGTTATAAATGCAATAGGTCCTCAAAATGTGCGAAGTGTTGGTCTCATCATTGAGTATAAATACTTAAATTGATGTTAAAATATTTTAGCTTCTGACTGCTGCAATTAGTAGGAATTACAAAGGATTTTAGTATGGAAAAGAATTTACAAGATAATTCGGACAAACTATATCCGTGGAATAATTTTCAACAAGTAGATGTAAACCGGGATATCTACAAACAGATTTTTAAATACTCCATTTTTCCTAAGATTGTCCATGACGCAGACATGTGTATTATTGATGCAAATAGTAGTGCCATCAAAGAATTCGGATTTTCGAGAAATGAATTGTTAAAGAAGAAAATAAATGACTTGCAATGCAGTTGTGATTTGGAGCATTCCGTTGAAGGTTTAGAGGAGAAACGAAAGAAAAAGCCGTCTAGTGAAAAAAAATATAAGCGCAAGGATGGATCCGTTTTTATTGCAGAAGTCACTCCTCGAAGCTATTTGGTCGGCGATAAACCGGTAGTTCATGTCCATATTCAAAACATCACTGAACGTAAACGGGCTGAAGAAAATATAAAGGAGTTAAACAAGGCCTTAGAAGCTGAAATTACCAACGTGGAGTTGAACGCCAAGCAAATTGAAATAAAGAATAAAGAATTTGAAGAGTTTGCTTATGTGACAGCTCATGATTTGAAAGCAACCGTTACCAATCTCCATTTGCTTATTGATATGATAAAGACGGATAGTATTATTAGCGATGTGAATGTCGATCTTTTCAATAAATTAAAGATAGGCATTGAACAGGTTCGTAAAACTGTTTTTACTTTAAATGACGTAATTAATTTTAAAACTACACTTAAAGACAAGAAGGAAAGGTTGGAGTTCAAGAAAGTATTTGAGGAAATTAGTCAGGGCTTAACCGAAGATCTAAATACTACAAATACCATCTTGGATGTTGATTTTTCAGAATGTACTGAAATAGACTATCCACCGTTACATTTAAAAAGTGTTATGCAGAACCTACTAGCCAATGCAGTGAATTATAAAAGCCCGGATAGATCTCTTGAAATAAAAGTAAAAACCTGTGAGGTAAGGGGAAATGTTTGCCTTACAGTATGGGATAACGGTATTGGTTTTGATGATGAAAAGTATGGGGAAAAAGTTTTCGGGCTGATCAAACGCTTGCATACCCATGTAGAAGGAAAGGGAGTTGGCTTGTATATGGTCAAATCTATTGTAGAGGCACATGGCGGACGGATTACAGTTAAAAGCAAACCGAATGAAGGTGCAATGTTCACCATTCAATTTAGTAATTGAAAAAAAGAATAAACTTTACTTAAATAGGTCAATGAATTTTTAAAGCCTATATCTTAACATTAAACAGAAAAGTTCAGGGTTTAAATTTCAAGATAAGGCCTTCTATAAAATGGTGGCCTGTAAACAAGGAAAGGAGTGCCCTGTCCTATTTTTTCTGAAGATCAAATTACCCATTATGACTGGGTGGTAGTTCTTGAATTAAAAAAAGGTAAAAGGCTTTTACCGGAAGGTGAAGAAATAGTTTTTTATATTGTCTTTACTCCCTGACAACAAGAAAAAAGCAGATAATTATTCCTGCTTAATTAAATATTTGGAGAATCCTCTTGCCAAGTAAAAAATTGACGAATTATTACAGAAATGGAGGAGTTATTGCCTACACATGCTGTTTAGGAATGGGATTTAGTTAATCAGGTTAGTAAATCGCTAAATATTGTCGAGCGCCTCCTCCAGTTCAGTTTTTTTGTGACGGCTCAAAGGTACCTGTGATCCGGCTACTTCAACTTTTTTACTATTAAACTTTTCAACTTTCTCCAAATTCACGATATAGGACTTATGAATCCTTAGAAATTTATCCTTAGGCAACTTATGTTCAAAGGATTTCATTGTTGAAAGAACAACAACATTGCCTTCATTGGTTACTAATTTGATATAATCGCCCAGTGCTTCTATCCATTTAATCTCATTGAGAACAACTTTCCTTTGTCTTAAGTTGCTTTTGACAAAGATATATTCCTCCTCCTCATTTATCCTATTAATTTGCTCATATGTAGTAATGGCCCTTTTTATAGAAGAGTCAAAACGCGATTGGGAAATCGGTTTGTACAGGTAATCGGTTACGTCGTAATCAAAGGCCTTAAGGGCATAATCTGGTTTGCCAGTAATCAGAATGACCTGTGGTGGGTTCTCCAAGGTCTCCAAAAAATCAAAGCCGGAGAATATAGGCATTTCCACATCTAAAAAAATAAGGTCGATTTCATCGTTCATGATTCCCTTATTTGCTTCAATGGCGTTGCTATAGTCGGATACCAATGTTAGGTTAATATGATTGTTGACCAATTTAGCTACAGCCATTCGTTGCATGGCCGAATCATCTACTATAATACTTCGTAATTTCATAATGTCCGTAACGTGGGTTTAACGGACAATTTACTTTAAGAGCTTTCCTTGCCCTAATAAATGATGTGAACAGAGTTTTATAAGTTGTGTAAATGGAAATATTTGTGGCAATAGAATTAGAACGGTGTTATATACAATGCATATTGTTTATTTATTTTTTCTGTACGAAAGGTGATAATAATCCTATGTCCGAATTACACAGATTTATGTTTCACGGGGCTCGTCAAGTGTGGGAAATACAAGGAAAGTGAACTTAGTCAAAATTCTGCATCCATCAACTTACTACTTACCCAATATTTTTTGAGAATAGGGGATTGGAGAATTTAGGTCCAATCCAAATACCATCTTTGTTTGGTTTGAACGCGGGCTTATCCTTGTAGTTAATGAAAATTTCAGAATTATGGACTTAGTTTGAGAATGGTCGTAGCTAGAAGGCTAAAACTACCCATTCACAGGGGGGTATTTCATTTGTAAATACACTTTCGAAATTCTTTTTCGGAACATTTTGGTGATAAGGACATTTGATTTAACCGGTTGCCATTATAAGGGAGCGATACCAATTCATGACCCATTTAGCAGATTGAAGTCTATCTTAAATTTAACATAATTATTATTTAAAATAATTCTAAATAAGCTTGTTTGGTTTATTTCTCCATTATATATTTGCTTCTCTATTTTTAATCAATCTAAATAAAAATAAATGAAAAAGAACACTTTCTTAATTGCAATACTCTTTATTGCAATGAGAACTTTTGGCCAATCAGGATCCATAAAAGGCAAGGTTGTTTCCGACGATAAAACACCAATTTCGAACGCTAATGTCATGCTAGGTAGTACAGGGATTGGAACAATGACCAATACCAATGGAGAATATCAAATTAAAAACATCAGCGTAGGAAACTACATCATAACAGCCACCTATGTGGGCTTTACGTCCCAGTCAATAAAGGTTGGTATAGCAGCTAATACCTCTCAAACTTTACCTGATTTTGTATTGCATGAAAAACAAGAGCAACTCGACGAAGTAATTGTGGAAGGACATCAAAATAATTATATTACAAGGGATCCCTCATCATCCCTTCGATTGAAGACCGAAATAGCCAAACTACCACAGAATATTCAGGTCATCAGTGCTGCACTTTTACAGGACCAACAGGCAACAAGTATTATGGACGGGGTAATTAGGAACGTCAGTGGCGTTACGATGTTGGAACATTGGGGGCATTTTGCACGGGTGAACATGCGAGGCTTTAGATTACCGGCGTTTAGAAATGGAGTAAATGTTCAAGATTCGTGGGGTCCATTATCTGAAGATATGGCTTTTGTAGACCGTATAGAATTTGTAAAAGGTCCTTCAGGCTTTATGATGTCCGCCGGTGAACCAGGTGGGTTCTACAACGTTGTGACCAAGAAACCATCCGAAGAATTTATTGGAAATGTTTCAGTAAGTGCAGGAAGTTTTGATTTCTATCGGGGAAATTTTGATTTGGGAGGGAAACTTTCGGAAAACGGGAAATTATTATACCGTTTCAATGCCCTATACCAAACTGGCGACAGCCACAGGGACAATGAAAATTCCGAACGTTGGGGCATGGCTCCAGCCTTGACATACAAGTTGTCCAACAAGACCAAAATAACAACTGAACTTAATTTACAAAATGCGGAAAGCTATATAGGTTCCGCCTACATATTTGCCCCCGTGGCCGATGGTTACGCAAGCTTGGATCGAAACTTCAAGTTTACCGACACAAATTACCCAGCATCTGACATTCAGGAGGTGTCCATTTTTACCAGCCTAAAACATGATTTTTCTGATAATTGGGGTATTGAAACCCAATATGCCTATCTACGCTATGATCAAGAAGGCCAATCGTTCTGGGCATGGTCAATTACGGATGAAGGGGATGCTGATAGAAGGGTCACTCAATGGGATGCTCTTTCTGTGGGGAAATATTTTCAGACCTATCTCAATGGCAACTTTCAAACAGTGGGTATTTCTCATAACATTTTAGGAGGGTTCGATTTTACACAAAAGGATTACTGGGCGGATTTTTCAAACACGGTGGCCATAGACCTAACACCTTTTAATATCTATAATCCTATATACGGTAATTCAATTCCGTTGAATTTTGACCGTTCCATTCCAATACAGCACCGGAATGGGGGAGTACCTTACAACGGCAACATAGTAAGGGCCTATTACCTCCAAGATGAAATGGGCTTTTTGAATGACAAAATTAGACTCACTCTAGCTGGAAGGTATACAGAGCTGATGACCAGGGGCAAGCAAAATCAAGATAACAAATTTTCGCCACGGATTGGAGTAAGTGTGGATGTTTCATCATCATTTGCGGCATATGCATTGTACGACCAGTCCTTTCTGCCGGCCAATGGCGTTGATTTTAACGGATATATCTTTGATCCTATTGAAGCAAATGATATTGAGGGAGGGATTAAAAAATCTTTTTTTAACGGGATGTTAAAAACCTCATTGGGAGCATACCAGATTACAAAACAAAATGTACTGGTAACAGATCCTGAACACCCCGATTTTTCCATTCAATTGGGCGAGGTACGGTCAAAAGGTATAGAATTTGACTTGCAAGGTGAGCTTACACCGGAACTTAACTTAATACTGAACTACGCCAACACCAATGTTGAAATAACGGAAAATACGGATGAAAGCGTAATAGGACAGAGGGTGGCCGGTCATGCCAAGCATGTCACCAATGGTTGGCTCAACTATAATTTTGCCAAAATCTCCAAGTTAAAAGGATTTGGGGCTTCTATTGGCTATCAATACCAGGTAGATCGCTCCACATGGGCGTGGGGAGCAGATAGCCAATCCGACCTTCCAAACTATTTGCGACTTGATGGAGGTCTGTCTTGGAAAAACAATAAGCTGCGTGTACAAGTGAACCTGAACAATATTTTGAACGAGTACCTCTACGCAGGGGCCAATTATGGGTCATATTTATATTGGCAGGCTGAACCTGGAATCAACGGAAGGGCGACCATAACCTATAGTTTTTAGATATTTGAATAGTTAGTTTGAGTTGTTAGTTTAAGTTAGTTAGTCAACAGTCCTTGGGTATTGCCCAGGGGCTGTTTACAATCAAAAAAAAATAATTAGATATGAAAAAATCAATTCTTATTACAGTATTTATGTTTGTGGTTTCATTGAAGGGGTACTCCCACTATCTTTGGGTAGAAACAGCACCGCAGGGATCGCTTAACCAGGAACAGGAAATTCGCGTATACTATGGTGAATACACCTATGGTGTTATGGAAGAGGTTAAGGGTAAAGCCTTTCCCGCTGTTAGTGAGTTTTCCCTTTGGGTATTAGATGGAAATGGTAGCAAAACTGAATTAGTCGTAACCCCTAAGGAGAACTATTATCTTGCCCATTTCACACCTAAATCCAATGGGACGTATACAATATTGTTGGACAATGACAATATAGATGTAATAGATTATACCCAGTATGACTTCGGCATTTTTAAGACCCATTACCATTCCGTAACCAGGTTTCAGGTAGGGGAGTACGTTGGTGAAACCACATCACTTAACGATAATGGAATTTCGTTAAAATACCTTCCATCACAGGGTGACGAAATCAAACTCCAGGTATTTTTCAAAAGTAAGCCCTTGGCCAACAACGAGGTTAAGGTATATGTTGCCGACCTTTGGTCAAAATCCTTGGAAACCAAAGAAGACGGTTTCGTTTCGTTCAAACTCCCGTGGAAAACCAAATATACAGTAGAGACAACCTTTAAAGAAGAAACGCCCGGAAAGTACAGGGGAAAAAAATATGATTTCATATGGCACTGTGCAACCACTTGTATTCAATAAAAAGTCACTCGATATATCGATCGACACCTTGGCACAATATCCAAAACTTGACGGGGTGGAATAAATTTCAATAGAAAATTATGCTCGCAGTAATTACTTTAATTATTTTTTTTGGGTTCTATTTCCTTTATAACACCTCCAAAAGGGCAGTATTAAACGATACCCAGTTCGATCTATGGTTACAAAAACATACAGAATTTGCAAAATTGGCAGGTATTGTCTTGATACTTTCTGCACACATTATATCATGCTTGCACTATGGTATAGCCGCCGGAATCTTTATGGCGCTCATTATCTTGATGAGTATTGCTAGTCTGTCAATTTTATTAATTCCATTAATGTTCAAAAATTAGTCCAATGCCGGCAAATCCTAAATATCTTACGCATTCACCATGGCAGCGTTTTGCTAAAATAACTGCTGTAATTATCGGGGGCTATACGGTTACCACAGTATTTCATCTTGTTTTGGCCTCTTGGATGAACAGGGTAGATGTAATCATTACCAGCACCTTTTCGTCTTTCATTCTTTGGGCTATTTTAATGGTAGTCACCTTTTTGGCTAAAAAAGGGTGGAGAATTTGGGGTATCTACATCCTGGTAACCATGGTTTTAGGTGTGCTAATGTATTTGGGCAAACTAATAAATCCAACAATTGTATAAGCTATGGGGCAACGTACTTATAATATTCTATTCCATACCCATACGGTTAGCGGCATTATCATAAGTGTGGCATTGTATATTATTTTCTTTGCAGGATCTTTTTCTTTTTTTAGGGATGAGATTGCAAATTGGCAATATGGACAAACTGTAAAGGTGTTGGACGAAATTCCGGATGACATCAATTCAGTAGTAATGGATATGGGGTCAGAGCACAAATTATTTAGCAGGGACATAACTATTGCGCATTATTACAATGAGCCAAAAATTAACGTAAGCATAGGTGCCTCCAAGGACACCTTGGTTTTGGAGGAAGACAGACAAGGCTCATTTTATTATTTGGACACTAAGAATGGCCAACACTCCAATTATAACGAGAGCTATAGTCTGGGAGAATTCCTATACAGGTTACATTTTTTTGATCAGCTGCCCTATCCCTATGGTCGGTACTTGGCTGGTCTGGTAGCTTTCTTCTTCCTATTTGCAATTTTTACTGGTATCGCAATACATTGGAACAAAATTATCTCCAACTTTTACCTTTTCCGACCTAGGGGCAAATTAAAAACGCTTTGGACAGATTCCCATACGGCCCTAGGGGTCATTGGCCTTCCATTTCAATTGGTGTACGCTGTTACCGGAGCCTTTTTTCTACTAAAGTTTATTTTGATAGCACCTAGTGTAATGGGTCTATATGAAGGGGATCAAAATAAGTTGTACGAGGACCTGGAGTACGTTCAACCAGTGTTTGAATTCATGAACAGACCCATACAAACAGAGTTTGATCTGAATTCTTATATAGTAAAAACCAAAGAGTACTGGCCTGCATTTAAAGTGACCAAAGTGCAGATATTTAATTATGGTGACGTGAATATGCACCTTTCAATTACGGGTAATTTAGACTATCGCTCTAAATTTAACGGTATAGGGAATGTGATTTTTAAGGTTGCAGATAACAGTATTGTCCATTTTAAAAATCCTTTGAAGTCCAGCTCGTATCTCGATGGAGTAAAAAATGTCCTGTTCAGATTACATTTGGGGGACTATGCCGGATTGGGACTTAGAGTAGTTTCCTTTGTATTAGGCCTTATTTCATGTTTCGTAATAATATCAGGCATAATGATCTGGTTGGTTGCACGTAACAAAAAAAATATTCCACAGAAAAAACGTCATTTTAATGAAAATGTCGTTCGCTATTTTTTAGCCATATGTTTAAGTATGTACCCAATAACCGCACTGGAATTTATTTTGGTAAAGATATTTCAGCCTAATGAGGGAAAAGCCTTTTTCTATAGTACTTATTTTATTGGATGGTTGATTTTGACCATTTTCTTGATCATCAAGAACAATAATGGTTTCACCAATAGAAGTACCTTATTGCTCGGTAGTGCTCTAGGCTTATTGGTGCCCATTACCAATGGATTTGTTACTGGAAAATGGATATGGAACAGTTACGCCGAGGGCCTCTCACAAATCCTCTTCATAGATGTTTTATGGCTAATATTATCCCTAATAGGATTCTGGGTGGCATTTCAACTGAACAGGAACCAAAATTCAAAAGTCTTATCAACAACCAAAAGAATAACTGAATGACATTAGTTTACAACAATGAATATGGAGCCATCTTTTTACTGGAAAATTCTCCAAATCCTCATTGTAAGTTACAAATGGTAATAGATAGCATCGGTATTTTTATGTGTAAGGAAGATTTGCAAAACTTGCTAAGGTTTGTACAAAATTCACATGAACCCTGCCATTGTACAGATTGCGGTGGTAAAGCCTGCAATAAGATATGGTGTTCCAATCCCTTGGTCGATATTTGCCTTAAATTAAACAAGCGCTCTTTGGACTTAATGGAAGACCTAATCAAAGGGACATTATTTATGTTGAATTTAGATGAAAATTTGGATGAAATTTGTCGGTAGAGTAATTTTTTTCAAAAAAGAAATACAATACTTCTACCTTAACATTTTTGGTTAACTATTACTTCAACTTAAAAGGTAAGGCTACATCTAAATCGAACTTTTCAAGTATAAAATCCAAAGGCAATTTCCCTTGATTACGTTATTCAAAATGTTTGATCCTAGGTTCGAATCCTAGTTCCGTCAAATATAAACCTATGATTTTCGAGAGATTGATGTCCTTCTTTTTCGGTAAAATATCATATTAGGTTCACTTTTATATTTTAACCAAGCTGTAATCAAATTTGACCCACAATGGGAGTGTTCGAAATTCAATTTTATTGTAGTCATATTCCTATTTGGGTAGGCTATAAGAACTATGAGATACGTTATACATATGTCCCGGGCTGCTATTGAGAGTGGTGCTTCTGTACAATTGTTGGGAGGAATACTACCAGAAGAAGCCAAGTAATTCAGGGGATGTCTTAATTAGTCAGAAATGGATTCATATTGCGAAATTGATACTAAAATTATTAGTCGTTGGTTGGGTTATCTCTAGAAATCTTTACAAAGGTTATATTAACCCTTAATGAAGTCCATAGAAAAATATGGTTTTTAGTGCATCATGTTCGAATTGTCAACAATCGGTTATAAATACACCTACGGCCAGTCCACCTTTCGAGGTCTCTTTGTATTTGTGGCTCATATCCTTGGCGGTTTCCCACATGGTGTTCACTACTTTGTCCAAAGGAACTTTGGCATTGGCAGGGTCGGAGTCCATCGCCAATTCCGCAGCGTTGATGGCTTTTATGGCCCCCATGCAGTTCCGTTCTATGCACGGTATTTGAACAAGGCCACCAATGGGGTCGCAGGTAAGTCCCAAATGATGTTCCATAGCAATTTCTGCTGCCATAAGTACTTGTTCCGGGCTTCCACCCATAAGTTCTGTCAGTGCGGCAGCGGCCATGGCAGAAGAAACCCCAATTTCGGCCTGACAACCGCCCATGGCTGCGGAAATGGTAGCTCCCTTTTTAAATATGCTACCTATTTCTCCTGCAACTAAGAGGAACTGTTTTATGTGCTCAAAGGAGGCTTTATGGTTTTCAATGACCATATAATACATAAGGACTGCAGGGATTACGCCAGCACTGCCATTGGTGGGGGCTGTGACCACTCTTCCCAAAGAGGCGTTTACCTCATTAACGCTCAGTGCAAAACAGCTTACCCATTTAAGGATGGAACGGAACTTAACTTTAGTCTGTCTAATGGTAACAAGCCATTCCTGTGGCGTGGAATAGGGGAGATCCCCTTTTAGTTTTAAGTGGGTGTCGTATGCCCTTCTTCGTACATTTAATCCGCCGGGAAGTTTCCCTTCGGTGTGGCAGCCAATGAACATACACTCCAACATTGTATTCCAAATTTGTTTTAAGCCCTGATCTATTTCGGCATCTGATCGCAGGGAGCGTTCATTTATAAGTATCAATTGGGAGATGGATTTATTTTCTTTTTTGCAGGCGGCCAAAAGATCTTCTCCTTTTTCTATGGAAAAAGGGAAGGAATTGAAAACTTCACGTTTTTTTTCGGAAAGTTTCAGCTCTTCCTTGACTACAAAGCCCCCTCCAATGGAATAGTAGGTTTCCCTTATTAATTTCCCGTTGGAAAGATTGGCCGAAAAAGTGAGTCCATTGGCATGAAATGGCAAAAATTCCCTCTTGAACATTATATCCAAATTAGGGTCAAAGGAAATTTCAAGGCAGTTGTTCAAAAGCAACTTTTTATTTTCTTGAATTCCATTGATTATACTGCTGATATTTTCAATAGGAATGGTTACCGGGTCGGCTCCGGTGAGCCCCAACATGATGGCCAAGTCTGTGGCGTGACCTTTTCCGGTCAGGGAGAGGGAACCATAAACATCTATTTTGACGTGGGTAATTGAGGGAAACACCTTTTTTTCAAGCAGCTCCCCTAAAAAACGTTCTGCGGCCCGCCACGGTCCCAAGGTATGGGAACTGGATGGACCTACCCCGATTTTGAGCATATCGAAAACACTAATACATTCCATTTAGTTCTATTTTCTTTAGTTAAATATATGATTTGTTATTAATTGGATAGATTTAGGCGGATCAGCTTGAAATTCTGGACTGGTTTTGATCGTTCCAATCACAGTTTATTTCAACGACTTGAATTTGGTCCTCTACCGATATATACTATAGGCCTTAACATTAATTGATAGTTTCAAACCCAACGTTGTATTACTTAGAATTATTTAATAACCTCTTAAGTAAATAATCCCAATAATATGATCATAAGATTGGATTGGTATTTTTAAATTGTCTTGTTAACGTGACATATCTAAACCTCTCAGTTTTTAAAAGTATCCTCATGTATCCGAAATTGATAACAACTTAAAACATCTTCTTTTTAATGCAAGAATGTTCTTGAATAGAGAGGAAAAAATTTGTTTTTTGCTGTTGCTAAAGTTTTATTCATCGTAAGTTGCACAACTTAACTTCCATTTTAAATTGACCTCTTTAAGAGTAAGTGCCAAAAATGTAAATTAGGGTGATGATAATAAAATTAAATTATTGAAGTAAGTGGTATATAATGCCTAAAAGTGATATTTTTTTGGAACTATCACTTAAATTAATCCTTAAAATTCTATATGCCTTTTTCATTTGTGTTTTTACAGTATTAACAGAAATTCCTAAAGAATCAGCTGCACTTTGATATTTTTGTCCATCCAAGGCACATAATTCGAATACATTTTTACATTGCTCAGGAAGTTTGTCCATAGCCGAACGCAGGTTTGGCCCTAAATCTACATCCTTTCTAGGTTCGTCTTCGAACAAATCTTCAACTAGGATGTTTTCATAAATAGGTGTTAGCCTTTTTGTCTCCTTTATCTGTTTAATGCTTGCATATTTGACGGAATTCCAGATATATCCTTTTAGATTAGATATTTCAGTACTTTTGGGATTCATTAATATCTCAATAAAGACATCTTGAACAATATCTCTCGCCAAATCAGAAGATGATACATAACTATTGGATAGCAAGCAAAATTCTCGATAATGTTTCTTATAAACAATTTCTATCCTATGATGAATTGTTTTCATTTTTCTTGGTCGGTTAAAATATTGGTTGGCATTAAAGATCAAAAAACCTCAAAATAGGTACAAATCTAATCACTTCAAAAATATTTGGTTTTATTGGTTTAATTTCGGTATTAATATTAATAAATCAAAATAATTAGGGTCATGTAATAGAAATAAATGGCTTTTTTCTAAGGAAAAAACTTTAATCTTTTATTTGAGTTAAAACTGAGCCATTATTTAATGTAATCGAAATCTTTAAAAGGTAAATCCATTATTTTGCTTTCATTGTAGCCATATTATATTTTTACTTTTTTGCAGTTGCAGCCATACTTGTATCATAACTCGAAGAAAGACAACAAAACCCGCAAGCATATTAACACTGATTACTATATAAAGGGGCAGATGTTAAGTCATGTCCATTAGGTAGAATATGTTCAGCGTTATTTAATTCCGCGGTAAACCCATTAGGAACAATGAAAGGGAAAAACAGTCCGCGATGATTGCAAATAAAAGGCGAACGCCAAGTCATTAGGGATGCTGTCTTCGAGATCTTCTTCAAGTTTATAGGATTGTGGAAGATTAATATTTTTGGCTTCAATTTTCACAATTACAATAATGATATTTCTTTCATATTTAGTGGAAATGGACATGGTCTTTCCTTTCGAAATTTCTATTTAAGAGTTAATCCGTAATTTGTTTTTTGGTTAACATTCCATTTTAACAAACTCTTTTTTACATTATGTTAAACTCAACTTCTTCAAGGGACAATCTTTTTATTTCAAAAAGAACAAAGCTATTTTAGCCTGTATTTTGAATGTTGTATCTTTTTTCTATCAGCCTATTGCCGATATTTGTGTAATAGAACAAGAGTACTTGTTTAATCTCAACCTTTATAAAAGTTGGCAAAGGACACCTTGTAGCCCTTCACCTCCAGTTTTGGGTACTGGTCGCTATCCAACATTGTGAGTTCAACGCAGTGCGAAGCGCCTAACCTTGTTATATCCATCCTTCCCATTGGAGAAATGTTATAAATCCACTTGATGCAAATGCCAAGGACATTCCAAGATAAAGGCAGTTCTTTTGATAAAATTAAGGAAATCATCATTTTTACCGGGTTTCCATTCTAGTTCTTGCAAGAAGGTAAATCATATTCGCTTTAAGCTAACATAGCTTTTTGTTGGATCTATTTCCTTCTTGCAAAAAGTATACATCAATGCTTAATCCTTGATTTGTCTAAGTCTATAATTCCTGGATCGATTGAAGTAATCATCAAGAAGTTCTATATCGAACTCCCTTATCATTTGGTTGGCACTTATATCTTTTTTTTCGCTAGAAATCAATACTGCACCAAGTTTCCCAGGATCCGATATAGTCACGAATTCACCATATTTTTCCTTTAAAGCTCTAAGTTTTTGCCAATTTCCATCCAAATGAGCTAGTTCTGCATCTAAATTAATGGTTGCAACGACATAATGAAAGTAGTTAGTACTTGAAGCAATGACCTCTCCCAGCGGATTTCTGATTTCTGAAATCAACTCATTGGGCCCAAGGGAACTTACAAAAAAAGACCTGCTGGAATAAGCCCAATTGCCTTGTTCCAACCCTCCGTGATACATGGATGGAAATAAAATAATATCGGGCTTTTCTTGCGCATATTTATCCAAAAGTTCCATAAAATTCAAATCAAAACATATTGCTGCCGCAACACGGCCAAAATCGGTTTCGATAATCGGTACCTCAGTTCCTGCGACAATACCTTCCTCCATCTCACGAATAGTAGGGAAATTCTTATCATATATACCTACAGTTTTCCCAGATCTATCCAGAATGATGCAAGAATTTCGTAGATTACCTTTCGTGTCTTCCCTTCTCGTTCCGAATGCTATATAACAGTTATTGGTTTTTGCCACTGAAGCTAGATAATCCCGTACCTGATTTTTTCTTACTTCATAATATGTAATTTTCATTTCGCTGGACAAATACTTGGAAGGACGGTCGAAAACTTCTGGTAGGACAATTAAATCTGGTCGAAAAGGCAAGACTTCTTCGATTCTTTCATTCCAATAATCAATCATATTGTTAACCGCCACTTGTGGGGCCAGGTTAGCTTTGAGGACTGGTCCTTCACCACCAATACTGGCGATAGTTACATGATTCTGAGCTTGGCAAAAACACAAAGAAAATACTAGCAATAGGAGGGAGGTTATACTTTTTTCTTTATAATCAGGAGACCTCAATATTTTTAATTTTTCATCCATAATGCCTAATTTTTTAAGTTGATATTACCGCTTATTAAACCTATGCTACTTATTCCTGTACAAAATTGCCATCCTTCTGGACTGCTACGTTTTTTTTAGAATCTACAGGGTGGTTTCTTTTTATTTTTTTTGACATTTTTTAAGTTAATTGTAAATAACAAATACGTTCATGTCTTTTTATCCTATTAAATTATGCCTGCCCATAACTTAACGCTGTATATCCTTGAACAAATCTTCATAATGTTCCGAAGGAAGAAATATTCCACCACTTTCAGCATAAAATGACTTACCCGTTGTGTAAACACCATTTTGTGTCTGTGTCCAATCCGCACCAGCCTTAGGGTGGTATGTCTTAAGTTGATCCCAATTTTTGTAAAATTGATGACCGTTGGTTTCTAGTAGTCCGATATCCATCATGGGAAGGGGTGCTAGACGTGCAGCAATCGATTTGTTCCAGTCCACCAAAATCGGATTTACAGTAAGATCGGCACAAAAACAAGGTACGTTTCGTTCACGACAGGCTTGAACAATCTTTAAGGTCATACTTAGGGTCTTGGCAATGGCCTTTACAACTATAGTACCGTAACCCTGCTCTATACGATTTATAGCATCCTGAACCGTATGTGCACTTTCATCAGCGGCAATGGTTACCCCTAAATCTCCCACGTAAGATTCATCAGTTTCAGAAAGAGGTTCCTCAATTACCGCAATCTGGTCGAAAGCCCCTATTCTTTTGGCATGGTCCAAAAAGCGTAACAGGGTGTCCTTGGATTCATACCTTCCATTGGGGTCAATATAATATGGAATCTTGCCATTGATGGTATGAGGAGTTTCATAATACCCAACTGCCTTGTGTACCTTGGATAAGAACTCTTTATCACGGGCCAACATTTCTTGTTGGGTGCCTTTGGAACCGGTCTTTAATTTCATAATATAAAAACCTTCATCGGCGGCTTCAATTATTTTTTTAATCGTTGTGCCTACAGGAAAAGACGGTATGCTCGCTACTTTTTTATGTCTATATGATAGTCCTTGGCGGTATTCTGCTGGTACCATTTCATCGAAGGTACGGAGGTTGTTTTCATGAGCATAAAGTAGCCATGCTGCGTTATCAACACATACCAGAGAGTTCAGTGCAAAAGTCTTTCTTAAGTCCTTTTCACCTGTTATTTTTTGACCATATGCGTGGACTTCAGGTAAAATTTTGTCCAGCAATTGTATTGGGTCAGTAAACGAACTGCCCTTTATTAGTTGCAATGCCATTTCGCTCATCGCGAACATCAGTGCGTTGGCGCCGTTCTCAGAATGGGCACTAGCCACACTGCCATCGGACCATAGAGGACTCTGGGTGCCCAGCCCTATTTTAGAAACCCCCGATTCGCTTTTTATCAAAGCAGCTGTCTGCCAAAGCTGTGTGACGGCACTCCCTCCAAAACGATAAGGATTTAGGGCTTCCCTTTCAAAATTAGCGCTAACGTTCTTAATCTTGATTTTTGATTTCATTTTTTTCTCTTTTCCCAGTAAGTTGTTGTTTAATGGCAGCCCAAAGGTTCCAGCGATCGTAGCCGCTGCAGTTTTGTTTAAAAACTCCCTACGCTTCATCATCCTAATGTATTCTTTTGGACATTGGTTCTTCTTTTGTTATTTTTTTGGAATGTTGTTCAAGGTGTACCAGGCTTCGGAAGTCCATAGGTTTTGGCCATTGGCACTCTGAAGATTATCTGGAATCCTTAAATATACAACATGTTCTTTTTTCAATCCTGGGACCTCTATATATAGTTTCTTACGATCAAGGGATAAGTCTGTTGTCGTTACAGATAAGCTCTCCAAATTCATCTTGGGGCCTCCGTAATCCTCGGTGGGTTTATACCACCATTGGGTTAAAATAAAGTCAGACGAGACAATTTCTTGGGTATTGATCAAAGGTTGGGTGAACTCTATTTCGAAACCTTCGGGCCTCGCCCGTACAGCCAACATTTCGAAAGTAGGTTTACCGTTGAATTTTATCCTTTGTAAGCCGTATTTCTTTTCCCTCCATGTCCAACCACCAACCATACCTATTTCCCCGATATAAAGCGCTCCGTCAGGGCCCCAACAGAGTCGGTTGACTCCTGCATGGAGTCCTTGTGTGAATCGGAAAACCGCGCCTTGGTAGCTACCGTTTATTTTTTCAAGAAAATCTCGTTTTATGCCACCATGACTTACATCTCCATGTAGCATCTGACCCTTGTAGGGGCCATCTTTCATAATAATTGGCTCTGATGGCGAATTACCGATTTCAGTGTCTGGAAGCCAAAGTGTAGGTTGTACCATTTTGGGAGGTTCTTCCAATCGATCTAACAGACCCCATGCCATACCGTGATACTCTCCCTTTTTAACATGTATTAGTTTATTAGCCGGCAGCCACTCTCCCTGATTGTCGGTTACGAAGAGTTCACCGTCAACACCCCTACCGATTCCATTGGGGGTACGCAGGCCAAAATTTATTCTCTCAAAGCTTCCATTAGGTGCTATTTTTAATGTTCTGCCACGATCCTTTTTTTGCTTTTCAGTAGCCAACAATCGCATGGCCATCGACAGAGAAACATAAAAATATCCCTTATCGTAAAGTAATCCGAAGGCGAATTCGTGAAAATCGTCAGTAACCCCCCATGTGTTACAGATGGCCCTATATTCATCAATAATATCATCATTGTTGACATCTATCAACTGGGTAAGTTCGTGTTTTTGTACTACGAATATTTTTCCGTCTACAACTTCTATTCCCAGAGGTTCCTGAAGGCCTGCAGCAATTCTTTTTTTATTTATCTTGGTGCTGTCTCCGTCCTGAAATCCATCGAGAACATACACTCCGCCTTCAGTATCCCAAGTCGTAAAAAGCAGTCTGCCGTCGGGTAGAAAGGCCAGCCCACCTATTTTTGGCTTTAAATCTCCTCCATGAAGGGTTGTCAGATCATAACTAGGATGAACCCTATCTAGAGGCATTCCATGTCCAGGTTTGGGATTGTGTACTTTGGCTACAACCTCAAAATTTCTGACGTATGGTTGATATCCTACCGTATCTTCCTCTTTCCTTAGACTTAATACGTAGTCCAGCATCATTTTAAGTTCTTTTTCCTGGAGTTGCGGATGTGGGTTCATAACACTTTGTCCCCATGCCCCTGAACCGCCTTTCCGTATTTTCTCACTTAAATAAAGTATATTTTCCTCAACATTGGGATAGCGTAGCGCGATATCCGAAAAGGCAGGCCCTACATTATTTTTATCCATCTCATGACAGGTGAAACAATCACTTTCCTCCATCCACATCCTCCCCAAGTGGTCATAGGATATCTTATTGTCAGGAGGACTTTGTTCCGGAAGGATGTCAAAATAATCAGTTTTGACACTCACATCGTTCGAGGCGAGTTTGAAATAATCATTATCCAGTTTTAATAGTAGCTTAGTATCCTCGGGTACCCCGTCCGTACTAAACCATCTTTCAAGACCGGGCCTACCTTTTGGGTCTTTTACGAATTCAGGGCGTTCCTTTACCTGAACGGAATCGCCAGAACGGAGAACTAAGGCATAATTTAAATACACCTGTTCATTTCTATATTCATACCCCTTATTGATAATTTTTAAAGTTTCCGCCTTCCCATTGCGTTGGACAATCCACCGTTGCTGTTGGGAATTTTCGGAAATATAGGAAGTACCCCAAGAGATTGGCTGTATGTTCTTTTTGGCAGTGTAGGGAGCCCCCTCCATGGCAACACCCCCCTTCCATGCTTTATAAAGTGTACATTGAGCAAGATCATATGCTACGTACATTTGAGAATCTAAGGCAACTGTCAACATTCTGGGCCTCTTATCCAACACCGACCTGAAAGTCCAGACATCTATGGGACGCTGGCTTTCGATTTCCCTTATTTCTTTACAGGCGGACAATAAACATAGTGGAAAGATAACTAAAGTTATATTTTTGATTTTTAACTTCATATAACATACTTATTATTACGAGTTTTTTTAAGAGTGAATATATAAATAGGGAATAAGCTTGAAGATGTTTATCCTTAGGGCTATTATTTAATCATTATATATTCACTCTTATACTCAAGTTGACATTAACTTTTTAGCTCATGAACACTTTTAGTTCTAAGTGGAATTAATTCCACATAAAAGTCCATGTGAACTTATCCTGTCAAATTCAATTGTTTATTACCAACCTGGGTTTTGTTCCAATTGTGGATTTAATGTAAGTTGATCTTGAGGTAAAGGCAATAGATAATCACGATCAATTTTGAAATTATACCCATTAGGCAAGGCAGATTGGTAGGGGTCCATAAATCCTTCAGAGTCATCAGGATACGGATTATCGGGAAATTGTTCTCCAAAGAATATTCCTTTAGGTCTAATCCCGGCAATTAATTTATCGGCTACGGCCCATCTTAGAATGTCATCTAGCCGGAACCCTTCTAAGGATAGCTCAACGCGACGCTCACGACGAATTTCGTTAATAATTGGTGAAAGTTCAGGAAATTGCCAGTCGGGATCAATGGGGATATTTCCAAGATCAATATTTGGCATTCCTATTCTATCTCTGATAAGTTTAATGGAGTTATCAATGTCCAACTGGGTAATATCACCAAGCTCTGCTTTAGCTTCTATATAGTTGAGTAAGACCTCTGCATATCGGAAAAGAATTATGGGTTCATTATTACCCGCTTTATCATGTGTGCTAATCTGTGCATTATACCCTTTACGTTGTATATACCCGGCCGGGACAGCATAACTAGCAGAGCTAAATAGATTGGGGAAAATCATATCTTTCCAATATGAGATGGTATCCAGTTTATCAATTTCGTAGGGTGCATTAGGAGTAATAATGGTTTGATAGTATCTGGGATCGCGATTTTCTGCTTCGTCAGCATACGAGTCGTGTCCTTGAAAAAGGGGACTAATTGATATAGGATTTCCATCAGCAGACAGGAATGCGTCTGCTAGACTTTTAACAACACCTTGACCAGTAGGAAAAGCACCAACTATTGAGCGATAATTTTTAATACCCAAGGACTTATCAAATTTCTTCCAAAGTAGCACCTCCTTATTTGAAGAATAATCAGGAAGATTGAACAAATCATGATAATCAGTTTGTGGGTTGCTAGTGGAGGAAATATCAAATCTTCCGGAATCCATAATAATAGAGCAGGACTCAACGACTTTGTTAAAATATTTATCTGGATCTGGATTGCTCGCTTTAAAAGGGTCATTTGCATGATACTTCTCCCAGGTTCCTTCATATAATGCCACTCTTGACTGAAGTGCTAGGGCAGTCCATTTATTCAAACGTAGGCCGTTATCATTTTTTTCAGTGGTCAAATAAAGTGCTGCTGTATCTAAATCGGCAATAATATTATCTATTACCTCATTTCTGGGTGTCCGACTGTTAAATAATTCTTCTGAATCTACATCAAGCACCTTATCATACCATGGCACATCTCCAAATCTTTTGACGAGATTGAAATAAATTAGCGCTCTGAAAAAATAAACCTCCCCAACATATTGTTTGTAATCATCAAATGGGTCGGTGCAAAGATCGTAGTTTTCCAAAAAGTAATTGGCACGCCTAATCCACGTGAAATCCCATCTGCCCCCAGTTGATGGTACAACATTTTGTCCATTCATGCGGGTGTCAATACTTTCAGTAATAAAATTGTCTGTTCCAGCTTCACTAGAAAATAGAAGTAAACTGTAATTGAGACCGCCGTTGCCTCCATAGTCTAATAACATGTCATTCGGAGTATAGAATTGATTCACATATAGCTCAAGATTTGAAGATTTTTCAAAAAAAGATTCTTCGGGCACCTGATCTAACGGTGGTCTATCAAGGAATTCTCCTTTTTCGCATGCAAAAAGTGTTAAAATAAGGGTGAAAAGAGTAAATATTGATTTTATATTTTTCATTTTGATAGTTTTTATATTACTAATTACTAATCCTGTTATCAGCATGACAGGCCTCTTTATTACTATTGAGCTCCTGTTCTGCAACTTTTAA
The DNA here is from genome assembly GCF_023016025.1 of Arenibacter sp. S6351L. Lineage (NCBI taxonomy): Bacteria > Pseudomonadati > Bacteroidota > Flavobacteriia > Flavobacteriales > Flavobacteriaceae > Arenibacter > Arenibacter sp. S6351L. The sequence continues at coordinate 32,965 of NZ_JALKBB010000023.1, forward strand.
CCAAAGATTCGCCTATTAAGCTTGTAGAAATGGACATCACGATATATCTTTAGATATTTTTCCTTGATTTTCATCTCTTACTTACGGTAAATTCCAACCACGTTTATCTTAGTGAGGGAAATGTTCAATAAAGTGTTTTAAGTTCATATCTGTCTTTAATATATTAACCCTCAATTGTGGTTAAAGTGTCGAAAAATCCTTTTCTAAAAAGTAATATTTAGTCCAAATGAAATCGTTCGCGCTAAAGGATATAGTATACCAATTCCCAACGATCCCTGTGACCCCTGGCTATTTGGAATATTCGATACTATAGATGTTTCTGGGTCTAGTGTTTTTGGAAACCCAGTGAATGTCAAAACATTTGAAATTGATGTATATATCTTAAGCCTTTCGATCAATATCTTTTGCGAAAGCTTTGATGGCATAGTATACCCTATTTGAATATTTTTCAAACGTAGATATGCCGCATCAAGTAAATATCTGGATTGAACCTGTAAATTTTTATTTCCTTCAGAGGTTAGGTAGGGCTTTGGAAAGTATGCATTAGTATTTGGACCGAGAATACTTGCATCATCAGAAGGTCTCCAAAAATCTTTCATACCTTCATATAGGGAAGCCTCTCTTCCAACCACGACTCCCCAAAATTGACGATTTGCACTTGTCGCTGGAACCCATAAGTCCGCTTTGCCGACTCCTTGCCAGAGCATGCTGAAATCAAATTCCTTCCATTGTAGTCCTGCAGAAAGACCAACTGTATAACCAATCGAACTGTTCCCAATTACACTTAAATCACCATGATTGCTCAAGGTTCGATTGCCATCGTCGATAATGCCATTACCATCCAAGTCTTTATATTTAATATCCCCAGGACCCCATGATGGCCAGAACTTAGACTGATCAGGTATTACTTCACTTTCTGATTGAATTAGTTGGTCTGTTTTATAACCCCAAATTTCACCTATTGTTTTACCGACATAAAAATTATCTATTAAACCTAAAGGGTTTAAGTATTTGGTCACCACTGATTTATTATTTGCTAGAGTCAATCTAAGGTTGTAGTTGAGATTGTCGCTGGGGTTGTCTTTCCATGTTAACGTAACCTCCCAACCCTTTGTAGACATAGAAGCATTATTGGCTTGCGGTGGAACAGTTCCTAATACGGCAGGTAGACTCTCCACTGGGCCAAACATATGGGTAGTGATTCGGTTGTACCAATCGAAGTTAAGCCCAAGACGATTCCTTAACAACTCAGTGTCAATCCCAAAATCAAGCATTGTTATCTTTTCCCAGGTTAAACCAGGACTAATTATGTTTGGCATCCCTGCATAATTAGGTCTTGAATCATTTAGAATCCACTCAAGGTTGCTGTTAGTAGTTACAATTGGTGTATACAAATAATTATCAACATTTTGATTTCCCAAAGCTCCATATGACGCTCTAAGTTTTAAATTATTTATCGTATTTTTTAAAGGTTCCCAGAATTCTTCCTTATCGATTTTGTAGCCGGTGGAAATAGAAGGAAAAAAGCCCGTCCTGGAATTCTTGGCAAATTTAGATGACCCACTATATCGACCATTAAATTCAAACAAATACTTCTCTTTGAAGTTGTAGTTTATTCTGGTAAAAGCGGCTTGAGTAGCCCAATGATCCATAGCGTCATTAACGGTATATGGGCCGGCAGAAGTTTGAATAGAGGGAACATCATCCGTAATTAAGTTTACGCCACTACCCAGAATACTCGAATTATATTGATACTCTTCTTCATACCCCACCATGGCTTTAAAGTAGTGGTTATCAATTTGTTTTTCATATCCTGAAATAGCAGATAAGGTTTTATATATATTGTTGCCCCAGTTTTGAGAATAACCGTTTACAGGGGCACCAATGTTGCCTACGAGTCCTGCAAATGATGTAGTAGGTACTCGTACTCGATGATTTGAATATTTACTGGAATTTAATTGATAGCTATAAGAAAAGTTCGTTTTCCATCCTTTCAAAGGTTCTATTTCAGAGCCAAGACTGATGACTAAATCATTTATAATGTTATCATCTAGTCCAGCCCCCTTTAATGCATTTATATTAGGATTGCGCATCTCCCCGTGATAATCTTTAGCTGTAGCATCGTACACATAAATTGGGTCGGTTGGCCACATTTTTGTAAACTCGTGGAGTGTTTGATATTTAGTAAGGCCGAATGCACCATTTGGTTGTCTAGCATGGCTATTGGCAAATTTTGTATTAAGGCTAAAACTGATCCACTCAGTTGCTTGGGCGTTTAGGTTCACCATAAGGTTGTACCTTTTATAGTCATCGTCTATATAATTATATACCCCATTCTCACTAGAATAACCTGCCAGAGCATAATATTGGAATTTTTCGCTACCCCCACTAATATTGACCGAATGTGATTGTCGTAATGCATGTTTTCTGTAAAGGAAATCAAAAAGGTTATAATTTGCATTTCCTTGGTGTCTGCCCTGTGCAAATGTCGACGGTGGATTAATCGTATCATATTCTGGTAGATAGGTCCCATTTATATATCCTTGGATTCTGTCGACCTGACCTGGACTAAATTTGGGAGGTTGACCCGAATTTGCAGAAGCTATATTCATAGCCGTTACGAACCTAAGCGAACTTTGCCATTTTGGAACAAACATTGGGCTTGAAACTCCAAAATTAGAATTATATCCTACCGATACCTCATTATTCTTATTGCCCTTTTTGGTTGTGATCAATACGACGCCAAAGGGGGCTCTAGATCCATAAATTGCTGAAGCTGCCGCATCTTTTAAAATGGATACACTTTCTACTGAATTCGGGTCTAAGTAATTAACATCCATTTCAATTCCGTCCACTAATATCAAAGGAGCACTACTCCCTGAAAGACTTCCTGCCCCTCTAATGTTAAAAGACATTCCATGGCCCGGTTCTCCACCATCCTGCGAAATGGAAACATTCAAATTTGGAGACAAACCTTGCAAGATTGTTCCTATATTAGGCGAAGGCCTATTTTCTATATCTTTTTTAGAGATAACATCAACGGAGCCGGTTAAATTTATCTTCTTTTGGCTGCCGTAACCAACTATTACAACTTCCTCCAAATTACTGACGTCTTCTTCAAGTACTACATCTAAAGTGGTATTATTACCTACCTCTACTTCTTTGGTCTTATATCCAATATAACTGAAGATAAAGGTATCTCCCGCCACAACATTCTCAAGAACATAGTTTCCATCAAAATCAGTCTGAGTGCCGTTTATAGTACCCTTCAAGAGTACATTTACTCCGGGCAATGGACCCTCGGCATTGGAAACAGTCCCGGAAACTGACTGTTGAACTTCACGTTCATCATCTATTGATGATCGATCCTTGTTATTTAATATAGGTGATTTTTCTGCATTGCCCAATTTTAGTAGAACCTGTTTTTTTTGAATTTCATAATAAATAGTTGTGCCCTGAAATATTATATCCAGAACATCTGATACCGGGGTGTTCACGACTTCTACCGAAACCAGTTTTTTTACATCGATCTTTTTGTTATTATAAAAGAATTTTAAATCGGTAAGGGATTCTATCGATTCAAGCACTTTTTTAATTTCCACACGTTCAAGGTTTAAGGTTACCTCGTTTTTTTGGGAATAGACATTGGCTTGGACTGAAAAAATCGAAATAACCAAAAGAATGGCGGTTAATTTCATTGCCAAATTGAGTTTAAGAAAATTAGGCTTGAAAAAGCACTGTTCATCATTTTTTTCCATATTTTTGTAAAGTTTTTTAGTTGACTATTAATAGTCGATTAACAGTAATCGGGAAATGCTCCAACATTTTCCGATTTTTTGTTCTGTCTGTAACCGACGGACGATAAGTATTCAATTTATTTCATCAGGTTTCTTTCATAAGTCTAATATTTAGTTGGTTTTAGGTTCGTAGATAATAATATTGTTTCCTTCTATTGTATATTCAAAAGGTGTTTCCTGGTCAAAAATCTTTAAGGCTTCCTCAATGGTCTCTATATCGAAAGTAGCCGTAAACACTTCATTGTTAAGTTTTTCATATTTGTTGTCAATGGATACTTTATAATGACGTTGTAACTTTTGAATTATATTCCTAAAGGATGTCTCTTTAAGAATAAGTTTTCCCTGTATCCAACCGGTATAAATATCTGTATCAACCTCCTCAAGCTCCGTGTTTTCATAAAGCCTGTCCCAAGCAGCTTTATATCCAGGCTCAAGCTTGAAGGCTTTTTTTGGATCATAATTACCTTTGGCACTATAAAGGCTTACTGCCCCCTCGACCAAAACAGTGTTGATTTGTCTGTCTTCTGGATATGAGGAAATATTGAATTTTGTTCCTAGGACCCTTACATCTAAAGTGCCACTAGTTACAATAAATGGATTTGACTCATTTTTGGTTACATCAAAAAATGCCTCACCATTTAAAAAAACTTGCCTGTTTTGATGTTCAATAAATTTCACTGGATACTTAAGCGAAGATCCGGCGTTAAGGTGGACAATAGTACTGTCGGAAAGAACAACGCTAAATCTTCTGCCATTCGGTACAGTGAGCGTATTATAAACTAATTTCTTGGTTTTTGTCGGGTTGGAATAGTCTAAATGATCACCTTTTTGTTCACCCAAAATTTTTCCTTGTACATTAGTAATTGTTTGTTGACTTTCCGGAGAAATTGTGAGTGTCTCTCCGTTTTCCAATAATAAAGTAATCGAATCTTCTGGTTCTGTAGTTTTCTGCGCTTCTAAGTTGAAATGCCAATATCCATACCCTAGGCCGATGAGACCAACAAAAACCGCGGCATACCTAAGCATGGATTTTACATGTTGAGCTTTGTTATTCGCCAATCTTTTATTGTTATATTTTTTCCACGTTTTCTCCCATTCCTTATTGTCGTCGAGTTGGGCGATGACCGAAATATTACGCTCATCTCCTGATGCCATGATGCGTAGAAACAAATTTTGATTTTCTTCCGATTCGTTTATCCAGAGGTCTAGAAATTCTTGTTCTTTATCGGAAAGGTGCCCTTTTATTTTTTTGGCTATTATTCTAGCAATATCCATTACCCTTATTTTAAATTAACGGCCATTTAACGACCCTTTTAACAATAAGTGTCAAAAAAGTAAAATAGGGTGATGTAATAAATGAGAAAAATCTAAAAATGTGGCTGTTATGGGAAAAAAGTCCTAACCATGTTAGGTTCATTGGTACATAATTTCAATTATTCCTTAAAATGATATATGCTTTTTACGAATGTTTTAAGGAGTTCAATAATTGGTCACCAAATAATTGTTGTCATTATACTGCCAAAACTAATTTTAAATTTGAATTAAGGTCAAAGTTGATCAAACGATAGGATCCCCAAAATTTAATAAAAGCGCCCTCCTGTCAAGTAACCTTTGACCATTTTGTAGAGATTGTTTTCCGATTTTGTCTAAGGCTGCCCATCTCAGTTGCAAAGGGAGTAGGTCGCTGCAAGGGTAATATGCTTTTCATTTTAGGGTGATGGTCATTTATATCTTCAAAGGACACCGGATTAAGGTTTTTAAAACCCCGGAAAGCTTTGAACGTAATTTGTATTCGTTAATACTTTTAAGTGTAATTCCCCTATGGAAAACAAGAGTTTCATTTCCTTTGCTTCGTTAACTCTTTACAATCGATACTCATTTTATCCACAGACCAATAAAAATATAATCATATGCTTGGTTTTGATGCAACCAAATCAATGACCTCAATGATTTTGGCTTATACAAGTGCGATATGGCCATAAAATTGACCAACCAAAACATCCGACATGTATGAAATATGATGAAAATTATTTATATGCCTTACTGTGGGGAGGCATGGTGTTTTTAACTAAAATACCCTCAAAATTTGAAACCATGACTTTAAGTTCAACCTGAATTTTAAAACACTGGATATTGACTCGATTTTGTTAAAAAGTATGTTGTAGAGCGCACTATGTGGACAACATATTTAGGCCTATTTTTTCGAACCAACAGTTGCCTTTTTCATCATCTCAGCTAATGAAACCGATAATCCTCCTCGAAGTTTGCTTTCATCTGCCGCTTTCATAAAGGCAAATATCTCAAGAGTTTCTACATTGCTTACAGGTGTTACACCGGTGCGAAAATATTTTATGATCTCTATAAGCAGAGGGTCGTAGCCCCCTGATATTTCTATATTTGCCTTCACACCTGTACTTCCATGGACAAGGCCACCAAAAGTAGCTTTCCCTCCTTCAGGAGTTGCTGTAAAGACACCTATTCGGCCATCTTCCCAAACTCCCGTGACAACTGTGGATACCGGTGTGTCAACCCTTGTGACTTGATTACATCCAGGTCCCATAAGTGTAAAAAGAGCTTCAATACCATGAATTCCATAGTAGGCGAGATCCAGATGTCCTATCGCTTTTTTTGCGGAGCAATATGTATAGGCTCCAAGTACATTTCCCACATCTTTATTTCCCCTTGCTATTTCAAGTGATTCTGGGGAAAACCTGGTACTTGAAGCGGAAAATATAGGAACCTTATATTTCTGAGATGCCTTAAAAATGGCTAAAGCATTTTCTAAGGAGTTGGAGATGGGTTTATCTATAAACATGCGTTTTCCTGCCTTTAACACGGGTAAAGCTTCCTTTAAATGCCTTCTGGCATCTACGGATTCCAATAGAACTGCATCTACTTTTTTCAATAGTTCATCAATGGAGTTCACAATCTCAATTCCAATTTCTCTGATTTCATCGGTAAATTTATTCAATCTGTCAATGCTATCAGGGAGGTCGGCACTGCCTTTTGTAGGATAGGCCGCAACCACTTTGGCTCCATGAAACTCGGGTCTTCCCGAATGGTTTATCGACTTGGTAAAAGCGATAACATGTGACGTGTCAAGACCAATAATACCTATCTTTAGTCCTAGGTTTTTACTTTCCGTCCCATACATTGAGCCAATATTTCCAGTGATGCTCAACCCCAATCCTGCCATGGCGGTGGTTTTTATAAAATTACGTCTTTTCCGTTCCATTGATTTACGTTTATTATTTTAGTTCTAATGATAATGTCATCTAGGTTTTCACGTCTCAAGTCAAACTAGTTTATTCTTAATAACACCTTCTTTCTTATACAGCCTTTTCTGTCGAGATTTTTTGATTGGTTGGATTGTTCTCGGCACTAACTAAACCAATACGATCCACTTACCTAAAGCTTTTTTTAAACGAACGTTGTCGGTTCGTCATAGTAATTCCACGAGATTTGCCCCATTAACAAAGAGCTGTTCTTGATTGCAATTTTTTTAAACAAATAAGTCTAACAATAAAACCATTAGAATGCCAACTACACCAACAATGGTTTCCATAACAGTCCATGATTTAAAAGTGTCATTAAGACTAAGATTAAAGTACTCTTTGAACATCCAAAAGCCAGAATCGTTTACATGGGAAAACATTAAACTTCCTGCGCCAATGGCAAGTACCATAAGATTTGGGTTAGCCCCTGTCACTGATATTATTGGTGCTATAATACCTGCGGTAGTTAGACCAGCAACAGTTGCAGAACCCAAACAGACCCTAATTATGGTTGCCATCAAGAATCCTAAAATTAGTGGATTTACGTTCCATCCTCCAAGTAAATTTGCAATTTCAGTACTTACTCCACTGTCTATAAAAATTTGTTTAAGCGCACCTGCACCGGCAACTATTAAAAGGATCATGGCTATATCCTTGACAGAATTAGTATAGCCGTCCATAATATTTTTCATTTTCATTTTTTGCTTAATTCCAAGTGTATATGTTGCAATAATTAGTGAAATCAGCATCACATTTACAGGGTCAGCTAAAAATATAAAAATATCTTCCAGGGTTTTATTTCCAGAGGTTAGGTACGGCAATATTGCGGACACCGCCAATAAAAATACTGGTAACAAAGCTGTTATAAAGCAGTTAATTCCGCTAGGTAATTCTCTATCCGAAGTCTCTTGGGGAATGAATAAGTCTAAAGGTTGTGATTGAACTGTTTTTAACGTTTTTGCAAAAATGGGCCCTGCAGTGATCATACAAGGCACTGCAACTATAAACCCATAAATTAAGGTTGTGCTCAAATTAGCTTCGAAAAGATTGTTCAAGGCTGTAGGCGATGGGTGTGGTGGTAAAAAACCGTGGGTTACTGATAATGCTGCTAACATTGGGATGCCAATGTATAGGGCAGGTAATTTATATTGATATACTAACGAAAAAATTAACGGTACCAAAAGTACAAAACCTACGTTGTAAAAAAGTGGAATTCCAACTATGAATCCTGTAATCATTAAGGCCCATTGGATGTATTTTGCGCCAAAACCCTTCATTAGAACTTCAGTGATTTTTTTGGCAGCACCACTATCCGCTATAATCTTGCCAAACATTGCGCCCAAACAAATAATTATAGCTAAGGAACCCAACATGTCGCCAATACCTACTTTTAAAGATCTAGAAATATCTCTTAAAGGAATACCTAAGAGCGCTCCAGCTATGATGGATACGATAAGAAATGCTAAAAAAGGATTTATTTTACCCCAAGTGATTATTAGAATTAGTATAAATACGCAGAAAACTACTATTAGTATGGTCATGTTAAGTTAATACTTGGTTTGATTAATTTGTTTTGAGAACTCGTGTTTAAATATTTGGGATTGGAACTGACTTAAAATTTCAGAAAGATTATATTCAAATTGATAGGAGAGGCACCATGTTTAATTTTTATCTATTGATGGAGTTATATCAACATTAGATTTTACAACTTAACGATCTAACAGAAACAACCTCTTTTGGTATTAGTGCCAAAAAAGTAGAATAGGGTGATGTTAAAAAATGATAAAAAATTAAATTAAGTAGGGAAATCACAAATAACCGCGACAAGTAAAATTTTCTTACCCGTTGTAAAAGAATGTTTAAATTGAATTCTAATTTATTGATGGCTCAATAATTTATGAACGTGTTAGTGTTTTGTTTTGGCCGTTAATTCGGTAATTTAGGATGTCGTACCAGGATTTAATTCACCAAAGGACTTTGAACTGCTGAACTATTAGCTATCATAAATTTATCTTGCATTTGTAAGAATATGGGCTCTCTATTTTTCCTCTTTTTTAAATTTAATAGCATGGTCTCCTAGTTTTAAACGAATATGTTTGGCACTAAAATCATGGGAATACGAACAATACCTACAATTGCTTCAATTACAGTAGAATAAGATTAGTTCATCACGTTTTGTTATAATACACTGTTAATGGAAAAATACTATTTCAATAATTATAATATCATACTCTTTTTTTATATAAAAAGTACATATAAAAAAGGTTGCTCTTAGTGGTTGACTACGGGAATCCAGGGATTTGGGAGTAAAATTTTTGATGGCAGGGTAAACTCAAAGTTGACGGCGGAAAAAGTCGAAATCAGAACTGAGAAAAAGATTAATGGAGGGCTCATTCTAAATGAAACGATAACTTTGTTAACCTAGGCGAAAGAGGGATATAAGCTCATGAATATCATTTTTTGCGTTGGAACACGATTATTTTGAAATTGAATACTATTACTTTTTACAATTAGATTTAGAAAAACAATTAAGTAAAATTTGAACAGTTAAAATGCTAATGGTTATTTCCGCCTTGAAACTAAAAAAAGATTGATAGAAAATTTAATTTTGCGGCTTTTACGCGTAATCGCTTCAGGACCCGACCAATGTGGCTTTCAACTGTATTTTCCGAGATATTCAACATATTGGCAATTTCCTTAGATGTTAATCCTCTCTTTTTATTCATAATAAATATCTCCTTGGCTTTTTTAGGTAATGATTGAATTTCATTGTCAACCCACTTTAATCTGTCCATAATTTTTTCATCTTCCTCTATTGCCAGTTCTTGAAGGACTTCCCCGTGTATTTTATGAAGAATAGTTATTTCTTTTTGGGTTCGTAAATAATCATTTATAAAAATATTGTGAACAGATGTATATAAGTAGTTTTTTATAGATGTTGTAATTATTATATTTTCCCGATTCAACCATAATTTCAGGAACACATTTTGGACGATATCTTCCGATTTATACTTGTTTTGAGTTAAACTTTTTGCATAAATGAAAAGCAATTTGTAATAAGTCTCGAAGAGCTTATGATATGCATTTTTATTGCCTTTCTGAAGCTCCTCAAGCAAATCCTTTTCATTTGAAATAAAATCATGCATGGGTTGAATATTTAACTTTTAGATAACAAATAAATAAAAAAAAATATTAAAAATGCATGGTATTCACTTTTTCGATTGTCTAGAGTTATAGATAATCTAATTGAATGGAAAAAAGAATTAAGAAGATAATTGACCTTTTTTTGGAAGATGATGTTACCGAAAAAGATTTGCAAATTCTACAAGAATGGATTAGGAAGCCTAATCATGAATTATTGTTTAGGGAATACCTAAAACATTATTATGGAAATTATAAATTCGATTTCAATGTAGCCTTTGAAAAGTTTGAAAATAAAATTTCTTCACCCAATTTATTGATTGCTAAAAGAAAAAAGGGATTGCCTGTATTCTTCAAGTATGCGGCGGTTCTACTCGGTCTGGTATTTACTGTAGCCGGATCATTCCTTTTAAACAAGGAGGATAATAAGGTTGATCCCTATCAATCTCAAATTACGTTGGAGTTAGAAGATGGCAGTTTGCATATTTTGGACGAATCACAAGTACAGAACATCACTATCAACAACGGAACCGTAAAGGTTAAACAAAATCAGAATCAGCTTTCGTACAACAGTAAGAAAGGTACAAATGTTACTTTAATCTATAACACCCTAAGAATACCAAATGGACAAAGATTTTTACTGCGACTTTCTGATAGTTCTGAGGTATATCTAAATGCGGGATCAAAAATAAAATATCCAGTAGAATTCGTTGAAGGGCAACCACGGGTAGTTAGCTTAGAAGGTGAAGGCTACTTTAAAATAGCTAAAAACAAAAATAGTCCTTTTGTAGTCAGGGCCAATGGAATAAATACAGAAGTTTTTGGCACGGAATTTAATGTTTCCTCCTATACTGACGATAGTTTTAAAGGCGTTGTTCTTGTCGAAGGAAGTGTAGGTGTATTTGAAGAAGGAAATCGTTTTAAAGGGGAATTGGGAGTACGGTTAAAGCCTAATGAGATGGCCTATAAGTTTAAGGATACTCTTAAAGTTTCACATGTGGATGTTAGAAGCCATATTGCCTGGGTGGAAGGAAACTTACATTTTAACAATGAAAATTTCAGTTCCATAGTCAAAAAAATTGAGCGCCATTTCAATCTTTCTATTGTTAATAATTATGAAGACTTGGAGCAAAAAAGATTTACAGGAAAATTCGACAAAGAAAGCATTGAGCAGATTCTCCATACATTTCAGAGGACCAATAAATTTAATTATATAATGCTGGAAAGTAAAATCATTATTAACCCTTAATTCATTTTTAGTATGACATAAAAATCAATAAAAAAATCGAGAAATGGTTGCAACATTTCCCGATTTAAAAATTCAATTTAAAAACCTTACAATCTTTAAATCAAACAAAAATATGAAAATAATCAAGGAGTATTACATCTGGGATGTACTCAAATTAGATTTAAAAATGAAACTTTCCTTTCTGTTTCTTTTCCTCTTTCTATTTCAAACAAATGCAAGTACCTATTCTCAAAAGACCAAAATATCTTTGGATGAACAGGAAAAAAGTATTCAATCCATTTTTGATAAGATCGAAAAAATCACGGACTTTAAATTTTTTTACGAAAATGAACAGTTTAGTCTTGATCAAAAAGTGACCATCAGGGTAGAAAAAAAGCAAATCGATGAAATTTTGCGAATTCTATTTTCAGGTTCTGATGTCCTCTATGAAATTATAGAGAAGCAAATCATTCTAACCAAAAAAAAGGATATACCGCTAAAAAAGATTTTGTCCAGTCCAAAAATAGAGGTGCGCAAACAAATCCAACAGAATAATGTAAGTGGAACTATTGTTGACGAGAATGGCGCCCCTTTAGCAGGGGCCAATATTCTGGAGAAGGGTACAGTCAATGGTACCCAAGCGGATTTTGATGGTAATTTCACTTTAGAGGTTAAGGATAAAAATGCCATTTTGGTAATTTCATATATAGGTTATGGAACTAAAGAAGTAGGGGTAAATGGACAGACAACTATAAATGTGTCGTTAAGTGTGGATGCGGCAGGTTTGGAAGAGGTTATTATTACAGGTGTTGTTGGAGGAACCAAATCCAAGAAAATGCCATTTACCGTAGGTAGGGTTACCAATGAAAAATTAGAGTTGGTTCCTAGTTCTAATGCCGCTAGCGCACTGCGTGGGAAAGTATCGGGAGTTTCCATGTCCCAAAGCAATGGCAGTCCTGGGTCTGATGTTGATATCATATTAAGGGGGGTAACTAATGTGTTTAGCAACGATAATTCTCCATTGTATATCGTAGATGGCGTTATTTTAGCTGGGAGTGCCGGGGATATAGATGCATTGGACATTCAAAACATAGAAGTGGTCAAAGGTGCTGCAGCTTCTAGTTTATATGGTTCCAGAGCAGCGAATGGGGTCATAAACATTACCACTAAAAGAGGTAAAAATATAGAGGAGGGGATACCTCAAATTGCAATAAGGAACGAGTTTGGTGTGAATCAACTGCCAAGCACTCCGGCTACGAATAACTCCCATGCCTATAAGCTAAGTGGAGACTTGGATAAGCCATGGGTGGATCTTGATGGTAATCCTACATCATCACGTTTAGGGCGAGCTCTAGTAAGTACTCCATCTACTGCGTTTATGGATCAAGAATATCCAGTAAAGACCTATGACCACCTCGACAGGTTATTTAATCCTGGATATTACTTTTCAAATTACATATCTATAGCGCAGCGTACCAGTAAAGTGAATTATCGGGCTTCCTTTAACAATACACAAAATAGTGGAATTATGAAGGATGCAGATGGATACAGTAGAAGAAATATACGTTTAAATCTGGATGCCAGGATCACAGACAACTTGACTATGGCGGTCAGTGGCTATTATTCCAAATCAAAAACTGATGATATCCCGATAAATAATGAATTTAGTCCATTTTTTGGACTTCTAATCCAGGGACCTGATGTAGACTTGACATTAAGAGATGAAGCAGGAAGATATTTATATCTTTCAGATCCTTTACTTGCATACAATAACCCTCTCTATGATGTGGCATATATAGAGTCGACGACGAAACGAAATAGGGCGATGGGTAGTGCAAGCCTAAAATATTTCGCCACCGATTGGTTGGAGTTCTCCGGAAATATTAGTTATGATCGTAGTGGGGTCAATTCAGAGCGTTACGTGCCAATTTGGTATCAGCATGCCAGGGACAGAGACTTAAATGGAGGGCTGACACTAAATGAGAGTTATTCAGAAGCCATTAATTCTAGCATAATGGCCACTTTTAAAAAGCAGTTTGGAGACTTATCCACAACTACACAAATTAGAGCCCTGCAGGAACATACAGAATATGCTGGATCAAGTTTAGTAGGTGAGGCCTTCCAGGTTTCAGGAGTGAGAACGATAGATGCGACAGATTTAGACCGTCGGACAGGCAGCTCCTCTACTTCTGAAATCAAATCCTTGGGATATTTTTTAATAACGAATTTGGACTACAAGGACAAATATATTATTGATGCTGTGGTAAGAAGGGATGGAAGTTCACTTTTTGGGGAAGATGAAAGATGGCATACTTACTTTAGGGCCAGTGGAGCCTATAGGATATCCGAAGAGAATTGGTTTAATGTTTCAGGAGTGGACGACTTTAAACTCAGATTGTCCATGGGAACTGCTGGAGGCAGACCCAATTTCTCGGCGCAGTATGAAACATGGTCGGTCGCAGGCTCAATCGTGACTAAAAATACCTTAGGTAACAAAAAGTTAAAACCAGAGCTTGCAACGGAGATAGAGACTGGGTTCGATACTTTTTTATTCAACAAATTGAAGCTGAGCCTCACTTATGCAACTTCGGAAGCAGAAGATCAAATTTTACAGCTTCCACTTATAAGCCCTTATGGTTTTAATTCGCAATGGGTGAATGGTGGTACGGTCAAAAGCAATACCTATGAGGCGAGCTTAGATTATTTTGCAATACAGAAACAAAATATTAAACTATCCTTCAACCTGTTATTTGACAGGACAAGATCAGAGATAACGAAGTTTGATCGTCCAGCTATTCTTAGAGATCAATTGTTTTACTTAAGGGAGGGAGAAGAAGTAAGTACAATATATACCCAGAAATTTATTGAAACATATAATGAACTTGAGACTACCTATGGAGGTGACTACAGTAGTTATTTTGATAGAAATGACGAAGGATTCCTAGTTCCAGTGGGTGTCGGCAACAATTGGAAGTCTGGATTATGGGGTACCGATGTAATCGCTGATGATGGCACCGAGTTGGGAAATTGGGGAATCCCTAATTTATTTGTTTCGGAGAGTGGAGATACCAATGTAAGTCGGGGAAGAACGATGCCAGACTTTAATATGGCTTTCAGTACTACCCTTAACTACAAAGGTTTTACCGCCTACGCCTTATTTGATGGTCAGTTTGGAGGGCAAATCTATAATGATACACGTCAGCGAAGAGTCAGGGAAAACCTCGACATAATTAACGATCAAGCTGGGAAACCGGAGTTGGAGAAAAAACCTTTGGTTTATTACCAAAACATGATTTCTAACTTTAATTCTAGATGGTTGGAGGATGCTACTTTTGTAAAATTGAGAGAGGTATCCATAGGTTATAACTTTAACAAAGACAAATTGCAATCAGTTTTCGGAAATGCTTTGGACAATATTAACTTGAGTCTAATAGGTAGAAACCTTATTACCTGGACTAATTATACAGGAATAGACCCTGAGGTTGGTGACCTCGTCTATAGAAGAGATAGGTATCAATATCCGAATTTTAGGCAGATATCCGCTAATCTTGAAATCAAGTTTTAATCCCTAGGATCTAAATCATAAAATTTTAACAAATGAAAATATATAAAACAATACAGGTATTTTGCCTAATAAGCACAATATTTTTGTTCTCTTCATGTACAGATTATTTGCAAGTAGAGAATACCAATAACCCAGATACAGCAACCGCACTACAGAACATTAACGATATTGAAGCCTTAGTTGGGAATCAATATCAACAGTGGTGGACAGGAGTTCAATCCCGACCATTTAACGATAGGATTAGCCTTCTTGGACTAGAAAGCACAAATGGTTATAGTTTTGTGAGAGATTTTTTTCGAATACCGGCGACAGCTTATGAAAATACTCCAACATATCAATGGAAAGCCGTTGTAACCGCTCCATGGTCAAATCTATATACTGCTATATCCTCTGTCAATGATGGATTATTGGCAACAGACGTTAGAGGGTTGGGATTTGATGATGACTCAAGAACCCAACGCTTGAGGTCATTTGCAAAGTTTGTTCAAGGTATTTCCTATATGGCCTTGGCCAACCATTTTGACAAGGCTTTTATCCTGGATGAAAACTTTGATCTTACTACCGATAAACTTGAATTTAAACCGACTGAAGAGGTATTTAATTTTGGTTTACAAAAACTTCAAGAGGCTCGGGAAATTGCCAGCACAAATACCTTCACTTTACCCAACAACTGGATAATTGGCAATCCTTTAACCTCTGCCGATTTTGTTAAATTAATGAACTCTTATGAAGTTCGTTATACGCTGCAACAATGTAGGACCCCTGAATGTAGGGATAATCTGGATTGGAGTAGGATAAAAACTTTGGTAGAAAGTGGGCTTGGAGAACTTAATATCAATTCCAATTCTAATGTCTGGGGCGAAAGTCCAGGAATATTACAAGGAACAATTTTTCGTACCAATTATTATTTGATCGGCCATACCGATATTAGTGGGAAGTTTGAAGAATGGAAAAATGCTGCTCCAGAGATGCGTTCCGAATTCGTTCTGGAAACGCCGGACAAGCGCATTGCCGGGCAACAGGATGTAACTGTTATTGATGGCGAAGGCCAGACCGTTGTTTTAGAGGCAGGTAAACGAGCTCCAGGTACGGATTTTAGATGGAGAGGTCCTTCTCCATGGCCGGCTACCAACGGAGGTTGGTACGGTTCCTTATATATGCCTATTCGAACTGAATCCATATGGCTCAATGGTGGTATTGGGGAAATAAACCATATCAGGGCGGCGGAGATGGATATGTATTTAACTGAAGCGTTGTTGCGTGCAAGTGATCCGGCAGTTGATCCAGCAGCTATTGAACTTATTAATAAAACTCGGGTAGAAAGGGGGGGGTTGACCCCGATAACTACTGCGGATACTTTTAATGACGTATGGAATGCCATGCGCTATGAGTTTGATATTGAAACTACTGTTTCGGCCGCAGGATTGCTTTACTACCATAAAAGAGGATTGGGGAACTACCGTGGATTGGATTACGGCGGACTTGTACAAGGTACTCCCCTTCAGTTTCCTATACCGGCAGAGGAATTAGACCTATTGGAGTTGCCTTATTATACTTTTGGCGGGGTTGGGGGCACAAGTTCAGCACCTTAATCAGTATTTGAATGTATATTGCAATTATTGATTTTGAATTAATTTGATCTGTCCTATTGCCTAATAGATCCGGCAGATGGCAATAGAATTTTGTACATATTGAGCATGGTACTTTTAGGTATCAAATACGTACATAGAATGTGCCATGTTCCAATATGTGAGATTTGAATTTCAAAATATAAGGTAGCTGTTAGAGTTGCTATAAAAATCTGATAATGAACAATTTTAAATACTGTGGTTGTACACATAACTACCTTTTTATCCTAGTATTTTGTGTTGTAATTCAATTGGGTTACAGCCAAGATTCTTCAGTGAGCATTTCTAAAAACGGCACGTTGTTAGCACAAACGGCTCAGAACAATCGTTTTAGGGATGAGGTCGCAATTACTGTTCGGGCAAATGATTCTATTTGGGACAAGTCCAAAGAGACCATTGTATTTGTAGGGAGTTCCAGTATCAAGATGTGGGAGGAATTACAAGACATGTTTCCAGGCCATCAGGTCCTGAATTCTGGATTTGGCGGGTCACAAGCATCCGACCTTTTGATTTTTTTGGATTCCATTGTCCTAAGGTATAATCCAAAAAAGGTATTTATATACGAAGGGGATAATGATGTTGCGGCAGGGAAGGGTACCGATGAAATAATCGGGAATATGAAGGAAATTATAAAAAAAGTAAAGCGTCATAATGTGGCTACGGAAATAGTTTTGATTTCGACAAAACCTAGTATTGCCCGATGGGATCTTAAAGGAGAGTACAAGCGTCTTAACCGTCATTTAAGACGACTTGGCAAAAGGGCTGATTCTGTATTTTATGCAGATGTTTGGAAACCTATGATTAGTAAGGGAAAGTTGAAAAAGAGTATTTTTTTAAAAGACGGTCTGCATATGAATGCTACAGGATATAGACTTTGGTATGATGTATTGAAGGATTATATAAAGTGATTTTTAGGTAACGGCATATTGTTTTATTACTGAAAACTAACCTCATTGTATTAAGGAATAGGTGATAGATGGTCATTGTCAATGAGTTTATTTTGGCCATTGTTTTTTTCTTTTTTTTAAACATCACCCTATTCTACTTTTTTGGCACTTATACTTAAAGAGGGCGTTTTAGTAAGATTGTCTGGTTGTGAACTTGCTATGGATTTCGCAATTATAACATCTAAAAACAAAAAAAAAGACTCGCAATTAAAAACCAACTCTTCCATAAAAAAAAGATGTTTTAAGTTATTATTAATTTCAGATTTATACGATGATCCAAAAAACAAAGATAAGAGGCTTCTGTTTAAGCTTTGCACTATTTTTTGCTACTGCTTTTGTAAACTTATTGAACGCTCAACAAACTGGATATTTTGAAGCCCCATACTCTAGAGAATATGAAGATATTATGGCCAATCGAATGAAGATTGGCATAGACACTTTCCTAACGAATTATACTAAGCAGGTTGTTCGTGGTAGGGAGAATCTTTGGGACCGTAATTTTTCATCATGGGAAGCTTATGAGGCATCGATTTCCTCCAACAGGGAACATTTACGAAAAATAATAGGTATAGATAAGCCGAGATCGCTTCCCGATTTGAATGTTAAAAGTAGTCCAGGAAATGGAACCATGATCTCGGAAACCGAAAAGTGTATTATATATGAGATAGAATGGCCGGTAAAAGACGGTCTTGTTTCCGAAGGATTGTTATTGGTTCCAAAAGAAGGGGCCAAAACATCCATTGTGGTAGTTCCGGATGCTGATGAACTGGCAGAATCCTATGCAGGGATGGTTCCCGGTAAAGAAGCGCTTGCCTTAAGACTGGCGGAAGGGGGTGCCCAGGTTATCATACCCATTTTAATAAATAGGCAAACAGAATTATCTGGAAGTGACAGTCTTACCTCCCATGCTCCTTGGATGGGAGAAGGGGAAACAGCCTCTATTTGGACCAACGAAACACACAGGGAGTGGATCCATCGTCAGAGCTACATGATGGGGCAACATATTATAGGGCTGGAAGCGGAGAAGGTAATGTCGGCCATTGATTGGTTCAAGGAAACCCAGCCCGATCTAAATGTGGGCATTATGGGATATGGCGAAGGAGGTCTGCTGGCCCTGTATACGGCTGCATTGGATATCCGTATCGATGTGGCTTGGGTCAGTGGATATTTTGGACCTAGGGAGGAACTGTGGCAGGAGCCAGTGTATAGAAATGTTTGGGGCCTCTTACGGGAGTTCGGGGACGCAGAGGTCGCCAGTTTGATAGCACCCCGAAAATTGGTAATCGAACAATCGCCCGTTCCCAATGTTAAGGAGCCTCTGACACCTAAAAATGGGCAAGTGGACCATGCCCTTCCGGGTCGGTTGGAAACACCATCGAACAAAGAAGTAAGAAGAGAGTTTGATCGACTAAAAGAAATTTTCCCAAAATCAGGAAAGGTGCAACCCGATTTCTTTTTAACCTCAGTAAAAGACTACCATGGGTCGGAACAAGCGATTTCTAGATTTTCAAAATATTTGGGAATGGATACACCTTCTAAGATAGAAACCCAAATCCAACTGAAGGATTTAAGGCCTGGCTTTTCATCTCAACATCGGCAAAGCAAGGTATTCCATAATATGCAGGAATATATTCAAGATATGATTCCAGGGGCAGAACGTAATCGTTATGCTTTTTTAAAAGGAGACACTTCTTCTCCAGAGAACTGGGAAAAGGATATGGAAGTATATATAAAGAAATTCTATTCGGAATTGGTTGGTGAGATAGACGTTCCATTGTTGCCATTAAACCCTAGAATACGACAAGTTTATGACGAACCTGGATGGAAAGGGTACGAAGTAATTCTGGATGTATGGGAAGGAGTCTTTTCTTGGGGAATTTTAGCGGTTCCAAACGATATTGAACAAGGGGAACAACGACCCGTGGTAGTACTACAGCATGGAATAAGGGGATTGCCCTCTACGGCCATTGAAAGCAAAAGCTACAAGGGCGTGGTTCCGGCTTTAGCAAACAGGGGTTTTGTAGTATTTTCACCCCATAATCCTTATCAATTCACAATTCGCAAGGCGAACGCCATAAAGGCGACTGCGTTTTCTGTAATTATTCCTCAGCATAAACAAATACTCAAATTCCTTGGTTCGTTGGATTATGTGGACGCTGACCGAATTGCACTTTACGGAAAAAGTTTCGGTGGTAGGACCGCTTTAAGGGTGCCCATAGTGCTAAAAGAGTACCGTGCCGTTATCAGTTCCGCCTATTTTAATGATTGGGTTCGTAAAACAGTGAGCACGGAGTATAGGAATTCCTTTTTTTTCGAAAATTCGGGAGGTATCTATGAATGGAACATGGGGAATACCTTCACCCATGCCGAAATGGCTTCCGTGATTTGTCCAAGACCTTTTATGGTGGAAAGTGGTTATTTTGATGGAGTAGCGGCCCATGAAAGTGTGGCATACGAATTTGCCAAGGTCAAAAGACTTTATGGCCGACTGGGGATTGGAAAGTTAGCGGAACTTGAGTTTTTCTGGGGTGGACATGACATCAACGGAGAAGGAACCTTTAAATTTCTACACGAGCATTTGAACTGGCCAGAACCTAAAAACCCTACAAAGGAACAGCAAGTGAAAAAATAGGACTAGGAGTTCAGAAATATGAGGCCTGAACATTTTAAATATTTTTTACCGATTATTTTGACGGGGGTCTTAATTCAAATATCAATAGTACAGATTCCATGAAAATAAACCTAAATACATGAAAATTAAAGAATTGATAAGGTCATTGGGGCCTGGATTTATAATTGCCTCGGTGGTGTTGGGCCCGGGCAGTATAGCAGTGTCTTCCAGTGTGGGTTCGGCACAGGGGTATTCGTTTTTATGGGTCATTGTAATGGCAGCAATCTGTATGATGGTATATACTTCCATGGCCGTTCGTTTCGGATTGACGAATGAGGAATCTATACTACAGACGATTTCCAATACATATGGTCGTTGGTTTGCCATGATCATAGGGGTTTCCTCCTTTATTTCAGCTTCCTGTTTCCAGTTTGGAAATAATTTGGGGATTGGAATAGGTATGGAGGGAATTACGGGGATAGACGAACATATTTGGCCGGTTGTATTTACGTTGTTGGCTATTATATTGCTTTTTTGGGCCAAAAACCTGTATAAAGTGTTGGAAAAGTTGATGATGTTATTAGTGATGATCATGATTGTGGCATTTTTAGTCAATCTTTTGCTTACCAAGCCCGATATGGTTGAGGTGGTGAAAGGATTTTCGCCCATGTCCTTTAAGTTTGAGAATATGGATATTATTTCGGCTCTTGTGGCCACTACTTTTGCAATCAACGGGGCCATTTATCAATCGTATCTGGTAAAGGACAAAGGTTGGGATATTGGCCACCTGCGACGTGGTGTGAACGAAAGCAACATGGGCGTGTTTTTTTTGGCCCTCATATCAATGCTGATAATTGTTACCTCTGCTGCTGCGTTGCATCCTCAGGGAATTAGTGTAAAATCCGCTGCCGATATGGCCATACAATTGGAAGCACTTTTTGGAAGTTATGCCAAGATAATTTTTAGCCTCGGGCTATGTGCAGCTGCCTTTTCCTCCCTTATGGTGAATGCGGTAATAGGTGGAGGACTGTTGTCGGATGGTTTCGGATTGGGTCGCTCGATGAACCAAAAGATGCCGAAGGTCTTTACTGCTATTATTTTGATCTTGGGAATGCTGGTTGCCGTATTTTTCCGGGGGGATGTTATATACGCACTGATCCTGGCACAGGCGTCTACCATTTTGGCGGTTCCATTTATAGCGGGCGGAATGTACCTTATACTGAATAATAGTGAAATCATGGGAAAGTTCCGAAATACCAAAAAACAAAATTTGATTGCTGTATTTGGGTTTGTACTCATTGTGGCGATGGTCTATTTTTTGGTAATCAAACTAAGTACACTAGTTGTATCTGTAATTAATTAAAGGATAATGGATGGATCAAAAAACATGGTAGTAAAATTGACACAGGAGCTCATAGCCTTTGATACGGTGAATCCCCCTGGAAATGAGTATGCCATTGCCAAATTTATGGGATCCCTTTTGAGGGAAAATGGGTTTGATATAGCTTATGTTCCTTTTGAAGGAGATAGATTGCATGTGATTGCGGAAAAGGGATTGTCTAACGATACATTTCCAATAGTGTTCACAGGGCATTTTGATACGGTTCCTTTGGGAGATAGGAAATGGAGTATGGACCCGTTCGGCGGACAGGTTTTGGATGGAAAATTATATGGACGTGGTTCCAGTGACATGAAGGGTGGAGTAGCGGCCATGGTTTTGGCTGCTATTCAGGCCTTTGAGGAAGGAACCCCCGTCGGAGGAGTGCGTTTAGTGCTTACCTCGGGGGAAGAATTGGGATGTCAGGGAGCAAATGATCTAGTGGCCACTTACAAGAATCTGGGAAGGGCCAGTGGGTTAATTGTTGGGGAGCCAACGGCCAATATCCCTGCCATAGGTCATAAAGGAGGGCTTTATCTAAGATTGACCGCTACTGGGGTTACGGCCCATTCTTCTATGCCCCACCTTGGTGAGAACGCAATCTATAAAGTAGCACATGCTATATTAAAGGCCAAGCAATTTAATTTTAGGGATGAAAAAGATCCGTTGTTGGGATTGTCCACTCTTAATGTGGGACAGGTATTTGGCGGGTTAAACATCAATTCCGTTCCCGATCATGCCGGATTTACCATAGATGCCAGAACGACCAGTGTGGTAGATCATAAGGTTCTGTTAGCAGCGCTTCAAGATGAATTGGGGGACGGCATAACTATAGACACTTTGGTAGATCTTCCCGCGGTATCCACTGAAGATAATGATTTCTTCGTACAAATGGTCTACGAGGCTTGTGGCATTGCCCATAATACTGAAGGTTTTCCTAAATCAATGCCCTATTTGACAGACGGATCGGTGTTGCAAAAGGCTTATGGTGGTATCCCCACGGTTATATTGGGTCCGGGACAACCTGAATTGGCCCATAAGACAGATGAATTTTGCTTCGTATCCAAACTAGAAGAAGCGGTAGAAATATACAAACAGATTATATTAAAAAACAGAAAATTTTATGAATCAGTATCCAGAAGAAATATTGAATGAAAAACAGCTGGAAATGTTACTTTCTCGGCCAACCGAAGCCACAGTTGACATGTTCAAAGAAATGGATGGGGACATTATTTTCCTTGGCATAGCCGGAAAGATAGGCCCCTCCCTTGCACAAATGGCAAAAAGGGCCTGTTATATGGCAGGGGTTTCCAAAAGAATCATAGGAGTCTCCCGCTTTAGCAACCAGGACGAACAGGCCTATATTGCGGGAATGGGGATCGAAACTATTAAAGGAGATCTTTTGGACGAAACCTTTCTAGGAGGTCTTCCCAAGGTCAAGAATGTTTTCTTTTTGGCGGGGATGAAATTTGGATCTGAAGACAACCTTTCCCTTACCTGGGCCATGAACTCCTATCTACCTGGCTTGGTAGTCAGACACTTCAAGGATTCTAGGATCGTAGCCTATTCCACTGGCTGTGTCTATCCGTTGGTTCCAATAAGGTCGGGCGGGTCCAGAGAAAATGATAGACCGGAGGCCGTAGGGGAGTATGCCCAATCCTGTTTGGGAAGGGAAAGAATGTTTGAATACGGCAGCAAGACCAACAATACTCCTGTGGCATTGATTAGATTAAATTATGCAGTAGAGCCCCGTTACGGTGTTTTGGTGGATATTGCTACCAAAGTTAAGGAAAACCGGTCCGTGGATCTATCAATGGGACACTTCAACGCGATATGGCAGGGCGATGCCAACAATATGGTGTTGCGTTCCTTGGCACAGACCAGCGTTCCGGCCAATATTATTAACATTACGGGCAAGGAGACCCTTTCGGTACGAAATGTGGTCGCGAAATTTGCCCAGGTTTTTGGAGTAGTTCCCCTTTTAGAAGGAAAAGAGGCCGACACCGCGCTGCTCAGTAACCCCGACAAATCCCATGAATTGTTCGGTGCCCCGGAGGTGCCCATTGACAAGGTTATAGTATGGACGGCACATTGGATGGATAGTGATAAAAAAACATTAGGGAAACCCACTCATTTTGAGGTTAGGGATGGCAAGTATTAATGGGGGCAGGAACACAGAGTTTAACAAAAGACAACTTTGTAATTTCAACAAAATGATCCTAATAATATTCTATAAAAATTATATCTAAGAATAAGTCTAATAATATAAAAAAAATGCATTATACAGAATTACCTAAAGATGTACTAGAGGCCCTTCGGAGGGGGGTGGTCATACCAGCACTACCATTAGCATTAAGTATAGAACGGAAATTGGACGAGCGCCGACAACGCGCCTTAATGAGGTATTATTTAGATGCCGGAGCAGGAGGTGTTGCAGTGGCAGTACATTCCACACAGTTTGAGATACGTGAGCCTGAATTTGATCTATTTGATCCTATCCTAAGGATCGCAAAAGAGGAATTTGATTCATTTGTAAATAATACGGGAAAACCGATCATCCGAATTGTTGGGATTATAGGGAAGACCAAGCAGGCGCTCGGTGAAGTGGAATCGGCCTTGGCCAATGGCTACCATGTGGCACTGTTGAGCCTAGGGGCCTTTAAGGATGCGACCAACGAGGAGATTTTGGAACATTGTAGGGCAGTGGCCGAAAAAATCCCTGTTATCGGGTTCTATTTACAGCCAGCTGTAGGGGGGAGAAAATTAGATGTGGATTTTTGGAGGGCGTTTGCCAATATAAAAAATGTTGTGGCCATTAAGATGGCCCCTTTCAATCGTTATCAGACCTTGGATGTAGTCCGTGGCGTTGCGGAGTCGGATAGGCCTCAGGACATTACGCTCTATACGGGCAATGATGATAATATCCTCGTTGACTTGTTGTCCGAATACCAAATCGAGGTTGGGGGCAAAGTAGTCAAAAAAAAGATAGTAGGAGGGTTGTTAGGCCATTGGGCCGTTTGGACTAAATCGGCAGTAAGGCTTTTGGATGACGTTCAAAACGGCAAATATGATAACGCCACAAATACGATGATTACTCGCGCCATTCAGATTACTGACACTAATGCGGCATTTTTCGATCCTGCCAATAATTTTGCCGGATGTATTCCGGGAATTCACGAAGTACTAAGGCGCCAAGGTTTAATGGAGGGGCTATGGACTTTGAACGACAAGGAGGTACTCTCGCCTGGTCAGATGGAAGAGATAGATAGGGTCTATAGAGCTTATCCCCATTTGAATGATGATGAATTTGTTGCAAAGAATATTGATAGGTGGATGTCCTAAGTCTAAAATTATTTGAAGGGGACAATTGTAGTTATTGATTGTACTTTCATAACATAGTCAGAATTGGACTCAGTTCTCTTAAGCCCTCATTTTCCATCTTATAGGATATAACATAGTATTCCAAATTAAAAACATATCATTAATTTTTAAAAATTTCATATTGAAAATCAAAAAGTTAAGTCATCATATAATAATCGTAGCTCTTGCCATTACAATTATCGGCTGTAATTTTTTTGAAAAGCAAATAATACCTTTAAAATCAGTGACCGATCATTTTACAACACCAATCGACGCACAACTTTTGTTGGATTCTACCCGTATCGGCCGAAGTACTATAATATCCAACTTGGATGTTCCATGGGAAATTGTATGGGGCCCAGATAATTGGATTTGGTTTACAGAGCAAGGGGGGAAAGTAAGTAAAGTAAACCCGAGGACAGGGAAAAAAAAGTTGTTATTGGAGATTCAGGAAGTTTTTAGAAAAAGAACTACAGGGCTATTGGGTATGGTCGTCCATCCGAAATTTGAACACTTTCCCTATGTTTTTCTGAATTATACGCTTAAAAAAGAACATTCTATAATATCAAGATTGGAAAGGTATACCTATACTAATGGGGTTCTTGTTCAACCGAAGGTGTTGTTGGAAATTCCTGGAAATACGGGACATAATGGTTCTAGACTAACCATAGCTCCGGATGGAAAGTTGATGTGGGCTACAGGGGATATAGGACCTAATACCGACAATGCCCAAAACCTTAAATCCTTGAATGGAAAAATATTGCGTTTAAATATTGATGGATCTATTCCAAAAGACAATCCATTTTTAGGTAGTCCAATTTGGTCTTGGGGACAAAGGAATGTTCAAGGTTTGGTTTACGGTAATGGAAATAATCTGTATACCTCGGAACATGGAGATGCTACAGATGACGAAATCAATTTGATGAGAAGACGAGGGAACTACGGATGGCCGAATGTTACAGGTTTCTGCGATTCGCTGGAAGAGGAAGTGTTTTGCAAGGATTCAACAGTTGTACTTCCATTGAAGGCCTGGACGCCTACTATAGCACCGGCAGGTTTGGATTATTATAAAACGGACATTATTCCAGAGTGGAAAAACACTCTTCTTTTGACAACACTTAAAGAAAACGATTTAAGGGTGTTAAAATTAAATAAAGAGGGAAATGCCATTCTATCTGAATCCATATTGTTTAATAGGGAACTTGGAAGAATTAGGGATATATGTGTTTCGCCAATAGGGGATGTTTATTTGTCAACCAGTAACTGTGATTGGAACCCCAGTGACGGCTTTCCTGTAGACCAAGATGATCGCATTGTTAGAATTTTTAAATTAAATGATAGTGAATATGAATGGGATGATAAAATGTTGCAAGTAGAGACCAATTTGATACAGGATACGGCAAAATCAAATACTTCTAAGGGAGAGATGCATTATCGTCAATATTGTTCCTCCTGTCATAAATCAAACGGCGAGGGAGTTGCAGGTATATTTCCATCTTTAACGAATTCCGAAAAAGTAAAGGGCAGTAAAGAGGAGTTGATTAATTTGGCGTTGTATGGTATAACCGTAAATATGAAAAAGAAACTAGGAAGCCTTTATGACCAATCAATGCCTGGATTCCATTTTCTTTCGGATGAGGAAGTGGCCGAAACCCTGACTTATATCCGACAACAATTTGGAGGCGATGCCGAGTCAATTAATGCACAAGAAATCAATGATGTTCGGGTTAAAATTGATTCGGACGATTAAATCAGATTCAATTTTGCTATTGACATTACATCATTAAAACTAAAATGACAATAAATGCTATTTAATGCGGTCAAATAAAATTGACATTTTCGTTTGTACCAGTACCCATGTTAGCTATAGCTAGTGTTAAAGCAATAATTTAGGATTAGAAGGGTTAACGGATACACAAATAAAAAATATAATAATTAGGATGAACTAACAATATAATATTGTAACACGGCCATATTGGAAAATTAGCTACTAATTACAATAGGTCAAAAAAAATATATTATGAACAAGATTTTATTAAAAGGAGTGCTAATGTTGGTTTTAATATCATGTAAGCCGTCAGTTAGAAATGAAAAAACTAATGTGATATTACCTGTAATTCCACAGCCCAAAGAATTACGAGTATTTGAGGGATTTTTTTCTTTGGATTCCAAGACACAAGTGGTGTTTTCATCAGAAGAACAAAAAAAAGCAGCCCACTGGTTCAATAAGGAGCTAGAGAATTTGTTTGGATTGTCTTGCCAACTGGGAAGAGAACAACTAGAAGATAATTCGATTGTGTTGGTTCAAGATACTTCCTTGGCCAATGAAGCCTACCTATTAGATATTAATGCTGAAGGGATAGTAATAAAAGCATCTTCAGAGGCTGGATACTTTTATGCCTTTCAAACAATTTTGCAATTAGTTCCGATTTCAAAGGAGAAAGTTTTACCATCAGAATTGATTTTTAATCAGCTTGTAATCACCGATCAGCCCAGATTTAAATGGCGAGGAGCAATGTTGGACATTTCACGACATTTTTTTGGTCCAGAGGCCATAAAAAAGTTGATAGATCAAATGGCAGCTCATAAAATGAACAGATTGCATCTTCACCTTACTGATGATACTGGATGGCGAATAGAGATAAAGGAATACCCCAAACTTCATGAAATAGGTTCTGTGGGAGATAGAACTAACTCCAATGGTCCTGCAATGTATCTTACCGAAGAAGAAGCTAGGGATATTACATCTTATGCAAACGAAAGGCAGATAATGATAGTTCCTGAAGTGGATGTTCCTGGTCATTCTGGAGCAATTGAAAGAGCCTATCCTGAATTTAGTGGGGGCAATAACACATTAAATATCGCAAATGAACACGCTATAAAGATGATAGAAACGGTAATCCTACGTTTGTCCGATATATTTAATACCCGTTATGTGCATTTTGGAGGTGATGAGGTCAGATTACATGATTGGGAAGCTAGACCGGAAATGCGAGCCAGAATGGATGAATTAAATATTAAAGATCAACATGAATTTGAAGGATGGTTTGACCGTAGAATGGCCGATTTTATCGTCCGTTCGGGATTAAATCCAGTAGCATGGGATGAAGCTTCGGATTTTAATGTTAATAAGGAAACAATCTTACAATGGTGGCGTGGGGAACACCCAGAAATTCTGTTTAGAGCGGCTGAGAGTGGATATGAAGTGATTTTATCTCCGGTAGACTACATTTATTTAGACTATTCAAGTGATTTAACAGAGGCTGGTGCAATTTGGGAAGGATTACATAATGGGCCTAATTCCCTGGAAGCAATATATCATTGGAATCCAATTCCCAAAGGTTTTAATGATACCATGTCTGCTCATATTATTGGAATCGAAGCCGGGATTTGGACTGAATTTATTTCCGATGAAAAGAGATTGGAATATATGATTTACCCTAGGCTTTCCGCAGTTGCGGAAAAAGCATGGACACATCAAGGAAATTTGAATTGGAAATCATTTCAAGATAGATTATCAAAGCAGTATGTGAGGTATGAAAAGGCAGGGGTTAATTACCGTTTGCAGAATATTGGAATTGATGAACGTAAAATACGTCAACCAGAGGCATTTATGGGTCCAATAAATAGTAGTCATTAGAATTATAAGAAAGAAATCAGGTATTAAAATGAGCTCCAATTATTGGCTTCATCTAATATTTAGTTGGCAAGCTGTTTAAAGAGTATTCAGTTAAGTGGTATGGTATGTAATGAATTTGAGAATCTTTCTCTGAAGGTCATTTGTTTATTGCGTATAAGAATAATTATTAGTTGAGTTGTTTAGTTAGTTTGAGTAGAAGGGCTCCCTTAAAAAGGTGCCCTTTTTTGTGGTAGAAATATTAAGTTTAAGATGTTTTTGTGGACTATGGATGTTGCGATAACCACTTCAGTCCATGGCCTTTAATTCAACGATCTGAGTATGGAAGGTGGCATATAGACCAAAGTATAAACAGTAAATCCTAAAGGACTGTGTACCTTTAACAAGTTAAGAACTTTGGCTAAGAACTTTAAATGACCCCTGTAATGGTAAAATCATTACTTTTTGAAAAATTAATACCCAAGCGTTCAAGAACATAGGCAACCGAATAGTAAAAATCGGGTTCAAAATATATTTTTGGTTATATGCCTTTCTCTGTATAATGGTATTATATGCTTTTGCTTTCAGCTTAAGTACGGGATTCTTCTGGGATTAGGCTGACATTGACAGGTGTACCTATAACCGTTGGTGTACCCGCTCAATGAACCTTTGAATCCATATAATATCTTTGTCATTACGATATTCGTGTTTATTAATTTCGGTAAATGCAAATTTTGTTCATTTTTTATATAAAATTCTGAATATTAGTGTATTTAATCGTTAATAATTTAGGTGATAAGTAGTCTACAGTTTTGATAGTCCAACATAAAAATAATATAGATTTGAACATATGAAATGTGTAGGAAATATCTCAACAACTATAGAAGAACCATCTAGGCTGGATGGAGTAAATGCTTTTTCAAAACCCTTACAAAGCCCTATATGTTCATTTTCAGGAAAATCTGCCGAGTTCTATATTGGCCTAGCCGGATCAAATTTAGGCGATGGAGTTAGAGTAATTGGTGCCATTAGTACGGAATATGTTGAAACAGCTATTGTCAATGTAATGGGACAGGGCGTTGACGAAATCCAGTGGCCGGTAATCCTTGATTTGAATAAGAATATATTGTATCATTCCTATGAGGCTCATTTACAGGATAGTTCTGCCATTATGGGATGGAAGAAACTAATAAAATTTGAAACTAAAGACGAATCGTTCTAGATTGGAACCGGTCTATCGTTGCCATATTTGAAAATCTTCACAATTCAGTTGAAAATGGTATTTGCAGTTTTGGTATCAAACCTATCCATTTCCAATTACTACTGAAGTATAGGTATCCAGTGTAATAGTTTTATACTGGCATAATTTTGGTTGTATGCATAGTTATATTATCCATTGTCTTCGGAAAGTTTCCAATTAACCAGTTAAAGAATATATAAATGAAAAATAAATACAATTTAATTTTAAGCTTTTTAGATTTGTTTAGCGTGTCCTGTGCCACAACCAAGGATACCAGGAACAATGACCTTTTCGATAAAACCTGGGAATTGGAATATATTTCAGGAACACGGATCGCCTTCGACGGTCTATACCCTGATAAAAAACCTGTAATTACATTTAACAAGTCCACAGGGATGATTACAGGTAATAACAGCTGTAATGGTTATAGTGCCAATTTTACGGTTAAAGGTGATAGCATTGCTACTGGTGAGCCAGGTCCGGCCACATTGATGTATTGTGGTGAGGGGGAGCCACAGTTTTTGAAAATGATGAAAAAAATAAAAACCTTTTCAATTGATCAGGAAGGCAAACTTAATTTAAAGTTTGGGGAAGTACCCATGATGAGATTTAGAAAAATAATAGACTAAACCATTTAAAGGCAACTCGTCTGAATTGCTATACAATGATTTGCAGTAGTAGGGAGCTATGACTATTAACTAAAAACAATCCCAAGTACATTGGCATTTCGGCTTTTGATTTATTGACGTTAAATCTTGGAAATAACTAGCAACTATTTCTTTCCAAAATCAACCGCGGTATCCACATTTTTAAATGGTAGCCTTGTTTATAGCTACTGCCCATAACCTATCCACCAGTCAATATTATTAAGCTTATATCCAGATTTTTGTATTTTCAACTTTCCATACTGAAAATATGAGTAATATTGTATATGTTCGATTTTCGTCTAAAGGTTTTTCATACTGTTGCTAGAAGGCTCAATTTTACCAAAGCCGCAGAAGAATTATTGATATCCCAACCTGCCGTAACCAAACATATAAAAGAGCTGGAAAGTCAATTTAATCTCGCACTTTTTGATCGAAGGGGAAACAAGGTGGTGCTTACTCCCGCCGGAGAAGTTCTTCTGAAACATACGGAAAACATTCAGGAGATTTATAGGCAAATTGAATTTGATCTAAACCAGTTCAACGAGGCATTTAAAGGCGTTTTGCATGTAGGCTCCAGTACTTCCATTACGCAGTATATACTACCTCCACTATTGGCGCGGTTCCACAGTATACATCAAGACGTGAAGGTAGAGTTGCTCAGTGGTAATTCAGAACAAATAGAGTTGGCCCTTCTCAACAAGAACATAGAACTAGGTGTTGTTGAAGGCAAATCCAAAAGGCGTGAAATCCACTATACCCCATTTTTAAAAGATGAGATCGTACTGGTCTGTGGCAGCAAGAATCCTTTGTCATCAAAAGACGAGATAAGACCAAAAAACCTTAAGGACATTCCATTGCTGTTAAGAGAGCCCGGATCAGGGACCTTGGAAGTCATTGCCGATGCCTTAAAGCAAAAGGGAATACGACTCGCCGACCTCAAAGTAGAAATGCAACTGGGTAGTACGGAAGCTATAAAATCCTACCTGCAACACTCGGATTGTATGGCATTCATTTCCTTACACGCCATTTATAAAGAACTGAAAAGTAGTGTTTTGAAGATCATAGAGATCAAAAAGCTACCTATACATAGGCAATTCTACTTTATAACTCCCCAAGGTCCAGAAGGAGGCCTACCCTCATTATTAATGCAATTTTTAAGCCGAAATCATAATTATTAGTAATTGGCAATTATTGATTTGCCTTTTTGAAGAGTTAATAATATTCCAACGCTAAGTGCAATTATTATATTACCTCTTCTCATTAAATACCACCTACTCCATAACTTGAGGTTATCGCGAATTAATATTTTCAATTGGCGATTGGGAATAAACCCCCGTAAATTTGAATTTTAGAGGCATCATTAATTATGAAGCTTCCCTGATGTATAATTTTAAAAATATTTAATATGAGTTTGAGAATTGGAGACGATGCACCGAATTTTAAGGCGCAGACAACGGAAGGTGATATAGATTTTCACCAATGGCTTGGTAACAGTTGGGGGATACTATATTCACACCCAGCGGACTATACTCCTGTATGCACAACAGAACTTGGTAGGACCGCGAAGTTAAAAGAAGATTTTGCTAAAAGAAAAACCAAGGTCCTAGCAGTAAGCGTTGATGACCTGGACTCACATTATGGTTGGGTAAAGGACATCAACGAAACCCAAAATTGCAACCTTGATTTCCCTATTATAGCAGATACGGACAGAATTGTGTCAACCCTATATAATATGATCCACCCCAACGCCTCGACATCCGCCACCGTTAGATCTGTTTATTTCATAAGTCCCGACAAGAAGGTTCAGGCAATTATAACCTATCCTGCCTCGACGGGGAGAAATTTTGCTGAGATCCTTAGGGTAGTTGACTCATTGAAACTTACGGCAGAACATAATGTTGCAACGCCCGTGGATTGGGAAGTTGGACAGGATGTAATTATACCACCTGGAGTAAAGCAAGAAGAGGTGGACGCTAAATATCCCAAAGGGCATCGAGTGATCAAACCTTATTTGCGATATACTCCACAGCCCAACAAATAATTATAAATGTCCAATGTCATGGAATTAAGAAGAGGATTGGGTAGGGGGCCGTTTAACGATGAACAAGCGGATAAGCTCTATGTGGCATTGTCCGGACTAGATTCAGGTCAGCTTCAGTGGCTCAGTGGGTATTTCGAAGGACTTATTCAAACATCTTTGAATAAAACCGCTGTGGGAAGTCTACCGGTAGGATCGGATCCAAATGTTAATGGTGAACATGAAACCGAAAAAGTGCACATCCTTTACGGAAGCCATACCGGCAACAGTGAAGGCTTGGCAAAGGACCTCCATGCACGTGCAAAGGATATGGGAATAGATACAGTTATTTCCGATATGGCTTCCTTTAAAACCAGGGAACTTAAGGGCATCAAAAAATTGGCAATAATCGTAAGCACTCACGGACTGGGAGAACCCCCGGTCCAAGCCGAGGATTTCTATCGTTACCTTCACAGCAAAAAGGCGACGAACCTAGCACATATCCAATTCTCAGTTTTGGGTCTAGGTGATAGTAGTTATATTGACTTTTGTCAGACCGGTAAAGATTTTGATGCCGTACTGGAAAAACTGGGTGCTCAAAGAATTGTTCCCCGCAAAGATTGCGATGTAGATTATGAAGACCAAGCTGAGGCTTGGCAAAAGAATTTTCTAACCGCAGTCTTGCAGACCAATGGCCAAGTTTCCTCGATCCAGGTAGAGGATGTAACTGGTAACCAGGTCAATGGAACCCAGTATTCCAAGAAAAATCTTTTTGAAGCCACCATTCTTGAGAAAATCAATCTAAATGGGAAGGGTTCTTCCAAAGAAACTATTCATCTGGAATTGGATCTGGAAGGGTCTGGAATAAAATATGAGCCTGGAGATGCACTGGGGGTTTATGGGGCGAATTCCCCTAAACTTGTTCAGGCAGTTTTGGAAACCGCAAATTTGTCGGGCAAAGACGAGGTGGAAACACAGGAAGGTATCAAAACGCTATATGATGCACTTACCTATAACTATGAACTTACCCCACTTTCGAAAAGTACACTTTCCGAATACACAGAATTAACTGGCAATGAAAGGTTAAAAGAAATCCTTAGCGACAAGAAAGCACTTCAAAAATACCTTTCCGGCCGTGATTTCTTGGATCTGCTCAACGAGGTACCTCATAAATTAAATTCTAAAGAACTGATTTCTGTTCTGAGAAAAAATACCCCACGAATGTATTCCATTGCCTCGGCTCAGGATGTGGTTGAGGAAGAAGTACATCTTTTGGTATCGGTAGTGCGTTATAGTGCGTTTGGCCGAAACAAGGAAGGGCATTGTTCATCTACCCTAGCCGACAGGCTTGAGATTGGAGATAAGGTAAAGGTCTATGTGGACAAGAATACACGTTTTAAACTTCCTGAAAATCCGGATGCAACAATTATTATGGTAGGTCCTGGTACAGGGGTAGCACCATTCAGGGCGTTTATGCAAAAGCGGGAAGTAATGGAAAGAAAAGGTCCTTCCTGGCTTTTCTTTGGCGACCGAAATTTCACAACCGATTTCCTTTATCAAACAGAGTGGCAACAATATATGAAGGAGGGTGTGCTGACCAAGGCGGATGTTGCCTTTTCAAGGGACCAGGAACAAAAAAACTATGTACAGCATAGGATGTTGGAGAACGGCAAGGAGCTGTATGAGTGGCTGGAGAAGGGAGCCCATTTTTACGTTTGTGGTGATGCTAAAAAAATGGCCAAGGACGTGGATAATGCCTTAAAGCAGATTATTCAGCAACAGGGGGGAATAACTATTGAAAAGGCAGAGGAGTATGTTAAAAATCTTCAGATTGCCAATCGCTACCAAGCAGATATATATTAAGGTGGCTTTGGGGGCTACAATACTATGGAAAATGTATTTATGGAAAAAAAATCGAATTACAAGGAATTATCGGAAGATGAACATATCAAGGACAAGAGCGATTTTCTTAGGGGAAGCATTAAGGACAGTCTAAAAAATCCTTTGACCGGAGCTTTATCTGCCGATGATGTCAAGCTAATAAAATATCACGGTTCATATCAGCAATACGATAGGGATCTGGAGAGTGAACGAAAGCAGAAAAAATTGGAGCCTTTATATCAGTTTATGGTTCGGGTAAGAGCCCCTGGAGGGGTGACCACTCCTCAACAATGGTTGTCCCTCGATGAACTTTCCGACAAATATGGAAATGGCTCCATTAAGTTAACTACCCGACAGTCATTTCAGTTTCATGGTATATTAAAGCGCAATTTAAAAACCACTATCCAGGAAATTAATGAGGCCTTACTTAGTACACTAGCTTCCTGTGGTGATGTGAACAGGAACGTTATGTGCAATCCAAACCCATACCAATCCCATATTCACGAAGAAGTGTACCAACTGGCAGGGGAGATAAGCGATTATTTTCTACCAAAGACAACTGCATATCACGAAATATGGATGGATAAGGAAAAAGTAGCTGGAACCCCGGATTTTGAACCTTTATACCATCTCCATTACCTTCCAAGAAAGTTTAAAATTGCAATAGCCATTCCCCCCAATAATGATATCGATGTTTTTGCTAATGACCTTGGACTTATCGCCATTGAAGAAAACAATAAAGTTATAGGGTATAATATTTGTGTGGGAGGTGGACTAGGGAGTACGTTTGGGGTTCAGGAAACTTATCCACGCCTCGCCGATGTTATAGGTTTCTCTCCAAAGGAAAAAGTGATCGAAGTAGCAGAAACAGTTATAGCCGTCCAAAGGGATTATGGAAACCGGTCCGACCGTAAACTATCGAGATTAAAACATACTATAGACGACAGGGGGCTGGAGTGGTTTGTTGCAGAACTTCAAAACCGATTGGGTTGGAACCTTTCAAAGCCAAAACCCTATGTTTTCAAGTCAAACGGAGACGAATATGGATGGCTAAAAGGCATCAACCATAAATGGTTTTATACCTTGTTTGTAGAACATGGGAGAGTTAGGGATGAGAATGATTATCAACTTAAAACAGCTTTACGGGAAATTGCCAAAGTTCATACAGGAGATTTTCGTTTAACAGGAAACCAAAATCTCATCATTGGAAATATAGAGGAGAATAGAAAAAAAGATATTGAAGCGATTTTAGAACTATATGGCGTTGGCAACCATCCAAAACTCACTGGACTAAGAAAAAGTTCCATGGCCTGTGTAGCGCTGAACACATGTGGATTGGCTTTTGCAGAAGCAGAGCGTTACCTTCCTTCCCTAATAGATAAACTGGAGGTAATTATGAAGAATAATGGCCTAGAGAATGATGATATTAACATCAGGATGACAGGTTGTCCAAATAACTGTGCGAGATCATCCCTTGGTGAAATTGGTTTTGTGGGTAGGGCCATTGGCAGATATAACATGTATTTGGGAGCAAGCCACAACGGGGACCGATTAAACACCCTATATAAAGAAATGTTGTCCGAGGAAAATATTCTAGAAGAATTAGAGCCGATAATTAAAGCCTATGCCCAGGAGAGGTCGGAGCATGAGCATTTTGGCGACTATGTAATTAGAAAGAATATTGTTGAACCTGCCAAAAGGAATATACAGGTACTGAACTAATCGCAACACTGTGGGAACCGAGGTTAGTTCTTGCAATGTCTAATCTTAAATTCTACATAGCAACGTTCCGAAATCACATCCTATCATATTGGTTTATTCATTCATTAGGAGGCACTAGGCCATCTAGCTCCAATGCTTAATCGGACAATGCTTTAACATGAAAACCTTTAACTTTTGCCAAATTGATTACTTCTTCTTCCAATAAATTTTCAGTAGCCTCAATTCGAAGGACATTATCAATATCCTCTAAATCAATGGACCATTTTAGAATGTCGGAACGACCGTTCAGTATTGGACTAATGGACTTCACTTTCTTCTTAGATTTTATGTCTG
Source organism: Arenibacter sp. S6351L (assembly GCF_023016025.1). Taxonomy (NCBI): domain Bacteria; kingdom Pseudomonadati; phylum Bacteroidota; class Flavobacteriia; order Flavobacteriales; family Flavobacteriaceae; genus Arenibacter; species Arenibacter sp. S6351L. Next base: position 69,351 of record NZ_JALKBB010000023.1, read on the forward strand.
TTTGAAATATCAATAATTCCATAATAATAAGTTAAGTTATTCCAGCTCCAGCTTTTGGTCGTTATCCTGTTTGGGATTGGACAGCCTATTTAAATAATCTTTAAAGTGTGCATCACCTTCCTCTTTCCAAAATTTATCATAGTGCTTCCATTTTGAAAAATCGGTCTTAGATTCATTTTTACATGTCCCATCTGAATGTTTGGAAGATTTTTTCTTACTGCCGCTACTACCGCCACACCCACCCAGAAGTATCTTTAAAAGAATGAACAGCCCGACAGCTTGCCAGTAAGTAATTGTGGTCAATCCAAATATATCGGGCATTAACCAGTTCCATAACCACATCAGAGCAAAACCAAATAAAATGGCCAATCCAATTATGGCAATAGTGCCAAAAACAATTATGCCAATGATTTGAAGAGGGGATTTCTTTCTGAATTTATGAGTGAAAAAATTTGCCATGATTCAATAATTTTAAGTTTATCTATTTATTCTCTGTTCAATTTTAGTGTATAATATTCCAAGTGCCCTATGTCTTCTGGACATTAATGTACCTATGGAAATCTCTGTATTCTTCGAAATTTCCCTGTATGAATATCCTTCAAAGTCAACGGCGATGATAATGTCCTTGTAAGCTGGTTTTAATTGATCGATACATTCTTTTAACAGTAGCACTGTTTCCTCCGAGGAATAATTATTGGCGGATTGATGAAGTACATCTACCAAGTCCAAGAGATCATTATCGATGTCCAACGAATTTATCTTTTTTGAAGTCCTCATTACATCAATAATTCTGTTTCTAATCGATTTATAGACAAATCCGGCTACATTATTGATCGGTCCGTATCTATCCGCCCCTGAAAATAGCTTTAAGGCAACATCCTGGATAATATCCTCCGCATCCCTAATGGCCGTGTCACTTATTTTTGTGCCCACATACCTCCTGAGAGAGTCATATTCCCGACTGAAAAAATCTTTCAGCTTAGTACTGTTTTCTGTTTCCAAATTGTTAAATACCTTTTTTAAGGGGTCTTTGATTAATAAGACGCAAGTTTTTTATTCTATTGCATTTTTCAAGAAATTATTTTAATTATTTTTTTTTGGGAAACATAATATTCCCAACCAAATAATAGGTTACAACGGATTATAATTAACCCTCGGGAATAACCATAACTTTATGTCATTATCCCTATTAACTCCTTGGATATTTTGGTTTCTCGACCTTAGAGAAAACAGCCAAAGAGCTAAAGAAAAAAACGTAATATTGTTACATTTGATTTATGTGATAGACTATATGCAAAAATTATTCGAGCATATCAACAGATATGTAACTATTGACGAAATAGAGTTTAAAGAAATAGCCAAATATTTCGATAAAAGGTCGGTGAAAAAAAAGGAACTGCTTTACGAACCGGGAAATAAATCCTTGGGCCACTATTTTGTTTTAAAGGGCTGTCTTCAGTTGTACATCGTTGAGGAAGGGGGTACAGAGCATACTTTGCAATTTGCCATAGACAATTGGTGGATTACAGATTATTTGGCCTATCACAATAATATGAGTTCTGATTGTTATATCCAAGGAGTTAAAGCCTCGACCGTACTTCACCTAAGCCATAACAAAGAATTGGAATTACTTAAGCGATTTCCAAAAATGGAAACTTATTTCAGGAAAATATATCAAACAGCTTTCGGGGCCTCACTCAATCGTATAAAGTATCTTTTTATTTATTCCAAGGAGGAAATCTATTTTAGGTTTAAAGAAGCCTTTCATGATTTTGTAAACAATGTCCCCCAATATTTGGTGGCTAGTTTTTTAGGGTTATCACAAGAATATGTAAGCAAATTGAAAAGAAAAAACAATTCTTGAACCAGTTCAAGATTTAATATCTGGAAGATTACAACCTTTGCACTATTAATGAAACACAATGAAAAAGACGATTATAATAGTAGGCGGAGGTTTTGCCGGTTTGGAGTTGATCAAAGGGATCGGCAATTCAGCCAAATACAACATCATACTGGTAGATGCTAATAATTACAATTTTTTTCCTCCTTTAATATATCAGGTCTCAACAGGTTTTATGGAACCTTCGGCCATTAGCTATCCCTTTAGAAAAATATTGAGAAACTTAAAAAATGTACGATTTCGGCTAGGAAGTCTACTAGAAGTAGTGCCCGCGGAAAACAAAGTTATATTGACCAACGGTGAACTAGCTTATGATATTTTGGTAATGGCAACAGGGACAGAAAGTACTTTTTTTGGCAATAGGAATATTGAAAGGTATAGTTTGCCAATGAAGACCATTAGCGATGCCTTGACACTAAGAAACACAATACTCACACGTTTGGACCGAGCTACCCGCGTGAACGATCAACAAGAACGAAAAAAACTTCTAACTTTTGTTATAGCAGGAGCAGGACCAACCGGAGTGGAGCTATCGGGTATTCTCGCCGAAATGAAGACTTCTATTTTAAAAAAGGATTATCCAGAATTGAATGAAAATGATTTGGGAAAAATCTATTTAATAGATGGGCAGAATACAGTCTTGAACGCTATGTCCACAAAATCTCAAAAGTATACGTCCGCCGAACTAAACAAATTAGGTGTAGAAATTAAACTAAACTGTTTGGTAGATGATGTCAAGGATGATATAGTTCTCCTATCCGATGGGGGGATAATTGAAACCAAAAATTTAATTTGGGCGGCCGGTGTCACAGCAAGAGCATTCAAAGGTTTTTCTGCTGACAGCTACGGTAGGGGCAAGAGGCTGAAAACCAATGCCTTTAATTTAGTTGAAGGATATGACAATATATATGCACTAGGGGATTGTGCCTTGGTGTCAGGAGATGACAACTATCCGGATGGACATCCACAACTCGCTCAGCCAGCGATACAACAGGCCAATAACCTAGGGTTTAATTTAAAGAAGGAGAATAGTCGATGGAGACCTTTCCAATACAGGAACAAAGGTACATTGGCGATTATCGGGAGAAATAAGGCCGTATTCGATCTGCCAAAGGAAAAGTACTTCATCAAAGGATTCATGGCCTGGTTAATTTGGATTTTTGTCCATATTATGGGGCTGGTGAATTTTAAAAATAAGGTCCGTACCCTGATCAATTGGATCGGATATTATATCTATAAGGACCAATACTTTCGAATGATAATAAAACCCAACGAAAAGAACTAAATTAACTGACAGGATATGAAAAAGCATTTTTTAATTCTAATTATTTCCTTACCCATTTTAACAGGTTGCAACAGGACTAAATATGTGTCGGATACCAAGGAGGAATCCATGTTACCACAGACAAGCTATGCGGATACTTTAACCAAGCATATAAAACCCTTCAAACCAGAATTGCCAACGATTGGTCTATTAATGTTCAATGGAGTTCTACAAAGTGAAGTGATTGCCACCTCCGATGTATTTTCAAAACCCACTAAAGACGGAATGCAACTCTTTAATGTTATTTCAATTGCGCAAAGCAAAAGCCCCATAACAACAGAAGAAGGTATGCACTTTATTCCAGATTATACCTTTGAAAACTGCCCGACAATTACAGCTCTGTTCGTACCAAGTGCCTACGATATGTACGCTCAGGTCCATAACAAGACAATTGTGGATTTTATAAGGGAGAAAAATCGAGAAACCCAATATACTGTTAGCAATTGTGCAGGAGCGCAGCTCATTGGGAAATCTGGAATCGCGGACGGACATAAAATTGTTACTTGGATAGGTGGTGGAGCGCAATTACAAAGGGATTATCCAAATCTAAAAGTACAGAACGACAGTTTGATAACGTTTGTCGAAGATGGAAAATTCAGTTCCTCGAATGGTAATTTGGCGAGTTATATTTCCGCCCTAAATCTATTGGAAAAAATGACCACTCAAGAACACAGAAAATTCGTGGAAAGTTATCTGTATCTAGATCGACTTCAAAATTGGAAGGATTGAGTACAACAAAGAAATATACCATGTCTCCACTGTTCAAACAATGCAGGCTTTAAGATGTTAACAATTGTGGTGAACTATCATTCATTTCAACACCACATAAAGATTTTATCAACCGCACTTTTGCTCAAGGGTTTGTTGAAATAGTCCTTGACCAATGGATGACGTTGTGCACGATTGCGGTCCGTTGAATTGGAAAAGGAGGAAACTATATATATGTCGATTGGGTTTGCCTTTCCGTTAAACTTTTCCAGTTGCACCAAGAAATCCCATCCACTTAAAACCGGTAAACCAAGATCCAGTAAAAGCTTGTGAGGCAATGCAATTTGCTTTTCCCTGCACTCTTGTAGATAGTCCAAAGCTTCTTGTACCGAATAAAAAGTAGTAATCCTGTAGTTGGGATGTGACTGCCCAATTTTATAGGTCATGGCAAACTGTGATACCATATCATCATCAATAATCCATAGGGTTCCTTCTTCCATATTAATTTAGAAAATAAACTATTTTCTTACCGATATTTTATTAAAATCAATAATTGCAATGGGCTACATTAATTTTGATAATGGAATATAAATTTATGATCGTAAAATTATATTCCAATACATTTTCGCCCAACTACCAGTCTATTGGGACTAATTGGCATACCTAGGTCTAGAGCAAACACCGATTCAGGTAAATTGAATCCATAACTGAGAAATAGACAAAATATCAGTAACAAACTATGGGCTGAAAATTCAGGGTTCCAAAATTTCCCAGTATTACTTTTCGGCCTGCCATTGATTTGGCCCCAATGGCTGTTTCCTTCTTACACTGAACCACTTGTACGAGAAGTCTTATTATTTATAATTCAATTATATTAGAAAATATTAATGGTAGTCACCTAAATGACCCACCCAAGGACCAAAAAACGATTTAAAACTATTGTTAGGTGCACAAATTGATGAATAGCTTTTAGTATGTGATATAAGAGGTTGGCTTCCGCCAATAGCAACCAATGAGGATAGTGGTATGGATTTTAATATGGAAAAGAATTTTCTAGATATTTCGGAAAAAAATATTCGTGGGAAAATTTTCGGTAAATTGATGTAAAGCGGGATATCTATATACAGATTTTAAATACTCCATTTTTCTTAAAATAGCCCTTTGTAAGGATACAAAAATGGTGAGGCAACAGTCCGAATTGTCTTTTTTCAGGAAAGCCTGCAAAATTTTACATTGTAACAGGTGGATCTTAAATATACGACGTGGTTAGATTAATGGAAGCCATAAATCAAGTATATAATTAATTGGCCCTGGTCAATGTTTTGAGGCAAAGTGTCGACGAAATTCAATGGTCGGTAAAACTTGATTTACAAAGGACTATACCTTATCATTCCTAGGTAGAACAACACTAAAGTTATTGGGTGATTATTGGGTGTAAGGTGTTTTTGGAATTGAATTACAAATGAATTTATTAATTCTCCAAATGTATTATTTATTAGTGTTATCACTATTGGGCAGGGTTGCGTTCTTAGGGAGTATTACATTGCTAGAAAAGATTTTTTCTTTGGCATTTTTTAAATATATTCTACCAATTGGGATGTTCCATGAGCCGATCTCAATACTATTCCCGTCAACTGACTTGACCTTGTCAATGGCAATGGCGTAAGATTTATGTACTCTAACAAAATTTTGAAGAGGTAATTCTTCAATAATACTCGACAACGCTTTATAAGCGACATGACAACCAGTAGACGTGTGAATCTTAATGTAATCCTTAAGGCTTTCAATAAATAAAATTTCACTCAGGTTCACTCGAACCATCTTCTTGTCTACTTTTACAAAAATATGAGGTTCAGTTGTTGCGCTGACCTTATTATCATTTATGGACTTTAATCTCTCAACAAGTTTATCAGCTGATTTTAAAAACCTATTAAGGGGTATAGGTTTTACCAAATAATCAAGAACATCGAGTTCGTAGCTCTCCAAAGCATATTCCCTGTAAGCCGTCGTTATAATTATCAAAGGATGTTTTTTTAAGGTTCGTAAAAACTCCAAACCATTTATACGCGACATATTGATGTCTAGATAGATCACATCGATATTTTCATTTTTTATTACGGCTAGGGCATCAACAGCATTGGTATATGAATTTACAATGTTCATATAGTCAAGAGTTTTGATGTACGATTCCAAAATACCTATTGCAAGAGGTTCATCATCAATGATAAGACAGTTTATTTTCATTTTATAGGGATTTTTAGAACTACTAAATAATTATCTGATGATGGCCGAATCTGTAGATCAAATTTATTGCCATATAACAACTCGAGTCTTCTATTAATGTTTACATGCCCTATTCCGGACTTATCATGTTCATGAGCGTATTGTTCAATATGGTTCTTTAAGTAAAATTCCAAATCCTTCTCATGTCTTGTGAACTTCATTTCCATAATAATCTTTCCATTGCTCAATTGCCCATGCTTAAAGCAGTTTTCAACAAAGGGTAAGAATAATAGCGGAGGAATAACTATATCGTCTATCTCTCCATTGATTTCAATATTAGATTCCACTAGATCTTGCTTTCTTATTCTTTCCAATTCAATATAGTTCTGTATATAATTGATTTCCTTGAGCAAAGATATTTTCTTCTTACTCGAATCGTAGAGCATATACTCCATGATTTCAGACAATTTAAGCACTCCTTCGGCAGCTTTTTTGGATCTTTTCAAGGCTAGGGCATAAAGGTTGTTCAAGGTGTTGAATAAAAAATGAGGTTGGATCTGGGCCTTAAGATATTTCATTTCGGTTTCTGATTGCAGTTCCAAAAGTTGATTGTTCTTGTTAAGTTGAATAACATAATCAACGGTGAATTTTATGGCTGAAACAAGTCCAATTACATATATCTCCCCTAATGTAACTGTGACTATATGATTAAAACTAAAAATTCCATGTTCACCCATCAACTCAGTCGATGAGCTATCGGAAATGAGCCAATAAAAAAGCCCGATTCTAAAGAAATAGTGAAGGGTGAGTACGAATATCAAATGAAAAAAGTAGGTTTTATATTTCTTGTCAATTATAAATTTTGGAACCAAGTAATAGATGTTAAAATATACAATGACAATGTGCAAGGGAAATTCCACTAAATTGGATTTAAATGAATTCCAGTAGTCATCAAAATAACTTCCCCATCGTATCGAGTTGAAAGTAAAATATGTTATCCAAAAAATGATGTGGTATCTACTAGGTATAGTAGGGTTTACAAATTTACCATTGTGTTGGAACAGCTTTTTGAATTGCATTTGAATCCTTCAAATAAGTTTGAAAATTAGGAATATATGTCCTATTCACAAAAAATAATATAGATTAATATGCTAGTACCCAAGTTGATATGTACTGGTATGTACCGGTACAAGTTGTTCATCGCGGAATAGGGTTCGTTCAGATAATAAGTAAATATTGTGTTTGTATAAATCCTAGTTTTAGGATGATTCAAATTGATATAAATTCCATATTGGTTAGGAGAATCTATACGTACGCTAACCAAAGTATTTAGTGGAGTTATACTGCTGAATTATTAAATAAAGAAGAAGTAGAAGTGAATGCATATTTAAATTGGTACGCTAAAATGGTTAGTTAATGGAAAACACCATGATCCTCGGTGATTTTCAAAGTTTTTAAACTTCCAATTCGCCCGATACCAATATGTGATGCTATTTGACAATACATAGGATGAAAAAATGAGATTGAACAGTATAGATATTCTAAGATCCATTACGATGTTCCTAATGATCTGGGTCAATGATTTCTGGACACTGGATGATGTTCCTAAATGGTTGCAGCATGCCGAGGCCAATGAAGATTATTTAGGTTTTTCAGATATCATATTTCCTTTGTTTCTTTTTATCGTTGGGTTGAGTATTCCCTTTGCCATTAAAAATAGATTGGGCTTGGGGGAAAGGCGTTGGAAAATAAGTAAACATATCCTTATTAGATCTTTGTCTCTTTTATTGATAGGTGTATTTATGGTCAATTACGAGACTGCCTACGATCCCGGTATTCCGGTTGGAAAATATTATTGGTGTATACTTATGGCCGTGGCCGTTTTCCTTATTTGGACCAATTGGCAAAAAAGTCCGATATCCAAGAAATGGCACCTGCCTTTACCGATAATGGGTTTTCTACTTTTACTTTTTTTGGCGATAATTTATGAAGGGGGCCAAGCTGGAGGGCTTTGGTTGAGGCCCCAATGGTGGGGTGTTTTAGGGCTTATTGGTTGGGCATATTTGGTTAACGCCCTTGTCCTTTTATATTCCAATGGGAAATTAGCCGTGATAGTCCCTATTTGGCTTTTTTTTAGTGTGCTTTCCATATTGAATCAAACCGATATGGCCATGGCCTTCAATGGGATATTCAAATATTTCACGGTCATATTCCAGGGAACAGTGCCTGCGTTCAGCACTTCTGGTATGGTTGCCTCTTTGATATTTATTAAATGGTCCAATTCCCATTTAAATAGGGTTTATCTTATACTAACGCTTTTGGGAGTCTTATGTATTGGGTTTGGTTTGGTGACCCGTCCCATCTGGGGAATCTCCAAATTGGGAGGGACACCTTCCTGGCTGGCTATCTGTTCAGGAATGGGCTTTTTGTTTTTTGCTATTTCGCATTACATTTTTGACCAAAAGAAGTTTGTTAATTGGGCGAAGGCCCTAGCCCCTGCGGGAACGGCCACATTAACATGCTATTTGTTACCATATATCATCTATCCCATTAGAAACCTTACCTCTTTAAGATTGCCAAGTTTTTTGAACACAGGATTGATCGGACTTTTTGGTTCGTTGGTTTTTGCTTTTTCGGTTGTGCAGCTTACTGGATGGTTGGTAAAAAAGGGAATCAAATTAAAACTTTAAAACACGTTGACTATGATTAAAAAATTAAGTATTGCAATGATATTGTTTTACACCACCAATGTTTTATGCCAATCCGATTTTGCCGTAAAAGGTCTTTGTATTGCAGCACCTTCCAAGGCCAAGGTGAATGAATTTGTGGGCTTCGTTGAAAAAGATCTTGCTCCAGGAAAAATAAACACCCTTATCCTTAGAATAGATTTCAACTTTGAATACCAATCCAGACCGGAATTGAGGAGCGATAACCCTTTAGGTAGGGAAGATGTTAAAAAAATAGTGACTGCCTGCAAAAAATACAATATCAACCTTATACCACAGGTAAATTTATTGGGACATCAATCATGGCACAGTACCTTGGGAAAACTGTTGGAGGTGTACCCGGAATTTGATGAGACTCCCACTATTGACCTCCCTGAAAAATATGAGTGGCCCAATAAGGATGGACTGTATTGCAAAAGTTACTGTCCATTGCATCCCAAGGTACATGAAGTGGTCTTTGACCTTGTGGATGAAATCATGGAAGTATTTGAGGCCAAGGCATTTCACGCAGGAATGGACGAAGTTTTTTATTTGGCCCACCCTGATTGTCCAAGATGCTATGACCAGGATCCTGCCAAATTATTTGCGGATGAAGTCAACAAGATCAACGAACATCTGGTTAAAAATGAATCAGTATTGTGGATTTGGGGAGATCGGCTCATTGACGGTGTCGATTCTGGTATTGGAATGTGGGAAGGAAGCCATAACGATACCTCGGCGGCGATAGACATGATTTCAAAATCTGTTGTAATTTGTGATTGGCATTATGAAAAGGCGATTCCCACTCCTGCATATTTTGCGTTGAAGGGTTTCCAGGTCATTGCCTGTCCTTGGAGAAAATCTAAAGTGGCGGAAGAACAAGTGGCAATGGTCCATTCCTTTAAGCAAAACTCCACCGCGGAAATGGCGGAAAAGTATTTGGGAGTCATGCACACCGTATGGTCTTCTGCAGATTCCTTTCTGGATAGTTATTACAATCCCAAACCTGATGAAAGTAAGGATAGCGAAGCCAATTGTCTAAGAACCATGATAGCCTCCCTTAAAAATATTGAAGATTAAATATGCCCGATCTGCAGGATGGGATTTATATCCAAAGAATAGTTCTAACTAAAAACTGAATTTTTGAAACATACATACCATTTTTTCGATGTCTGCGCTAACGCAAGGCGGTTTTTGTTTTGCCATTTAGTAATTGCAGCGACCATTTTACTTTTTGTCAATTGCACGCCTAATTCGGGTCTGCCTTTAGGAGATGCGGACAACGGGGGACTTTATCTTCCAGAAGATTTTGAGGCAGTTGTCGTGGTAGATAGCCTAAAGGGCAGGGCCAGGCATCTTACTGTAAATACCAATGGCGACATCTATGTAAAACTGAGGTTTCCGGATTCTCTGGGTGGTAATGCCGCACTAAGGGATACCGATAATGATGGAAAGGCGGATATTGTTGAAACTTTCGATGATTATTTGGATAGGAGCAGTTACGGAACTGAGATGAAAATACATAACGGTTATTTATATTTTAGCTCTGTAACCCGAATTTTCCGTCAAAAACTAACCAACGATTTGGTGCCGGATACGGAGTTGGAATTAATTTTGTCCGAGACACAGCGCCCTGGGCAACATGCAACAAAACCTTTGGCCTTTGACAACCAGGGCAATATGTACACTATTTTTGGGGCTCCCTCTGATGCCTGCCAAGTAGATGATAGGTCACCCATGTCACCAGGGATATTTCCTTGCCCCCTTTTGGAGCACAGGGCAGGTATATGGAAATTTGATGCAAACAAAAAGGGGCAGTTTCAAAAAGATGGGGTAAAATTCGCTACAGGTCTGAGAAGTGTTGTTGGGTTGCAGTGGAACAAACAAGATAATAACTTATATGCCGTAGTCCACGGCCGCGATTATCTGCATAACACCTGGCCCCGGGAATTTACGGCTTGGGAAGGGGCAGTCTTGCCTTCGGAGGTCTTCCTTAAGTTAAATGAAGGTGCTGATGCTGGATGGCCCTACCATTATTATGATCAATTTAAAAAAGGTTATTTTCTTAATCCCGAGTATGGTGGAGATGGTGAAAAACAAGGTGATACAAGTAAACTTGTTGAACCAGTAGTTGGTTTTCCAGGCCACTTCGCACCTAACGACCTTCTATTTTACGAGGGTGATCAATTTCCAGAACGGTATAAAAATGGTGCTTTCATTGCTTTCCATGGTTCTACAAGTAGCTCCCCATATCCACAGGCAGGGTATTTTGTGGGTTTTGTCCCTATGGAAAACGGTATTCCTACAGGGCCTTGGGAAGTGTTTGCTGATGGTTTTGCAGGTACTGATACTATTGTCAATACAAGTGACGCCAAATATAGGCCTATGGGACTGGCCGTTGGTCCTGAGGGATCCTTGTATGTTTCAGATTCCAAAATGGGAAAAATTTGGAGAATCATGTTCAAAGGCGAGAAAGCCAAGTTTGGAGAATCCCAGCTTGCAGCAATGGATAGGAGAAAAAGTACCGCCCCTAATATAAAAACGCCAGATGAAAAAAAGGACATTTTGACTGCAAACAATAATTTAGACAATGGTGATCAAGACAATCAGAGTGAAGGAGGAAAACTTTACAATATTTTTTGTTCTGTCTGTCACCAAAGTGATGGTTTAGGAAATGATCGTTTTCCGCCTCTGGATAATTCGGAATGGGTCATTGGTGATAAAACAAAATTAATAAACGTTATCCTTCTAGGCTTAAGGGGCGAGATAATGGTAAAAGGGAAATCATATAACAATGCCATGCCTAAATTACATATGTTGAAGGACGAAGAAATAGCGGATATCCTAACATATATCCGCCAGAACTTCGACAACAATGCGTCCCCTATACTCAAGGAAGAGGTAGCAAAAGTCAGAAAAACTAATGCATTAGGGCCATAACGGTATACAGCAATTTTAATTGAAAAAATTATTCTTAGAAGATAATTTTTACTAATAATGATAAACAATATGATATACTTTCAAAAGCCTCTTTTAATATTCAAACCAATCTCTTTTTGTGTCCTGATATTTATTGTAGGATGTAGGGAAAAACAGGAAAAGGACATGAAAACTGATTCAGGGGAAATTGTTCCCGTGAAAATTTCAGAATTGTACCAAAGCCAGGAATTTACCAAACCATCTTTATTTCCATCGGGAATTGAAGGCCCTGCCGTTGGCCCCAACGGAGTATTATACGCGGTAAATTTTGAAAGAACCGGAACTATAGGTCAGGTAGATTCCAAGGGCGAAGCTTCTTTATTCGTAAACCTTCCCGAGGGTAGTGTTGGCAATGGGATCCGATTTAATAGCAAGGGCGAAATGTTCATAGCCGATTACACAAAGCATAACATTTTAAAGGTGGATATGGATACCAATGAGATCACGGTATTTGCCCATAATGATACTATGAACCAACCCAATGATATCGCCATAATGGACAACGATATACTTTTTGCCAGTGATCCCGACTGGAAAAATTCGAAAGGACAGATCTGGAGAATTGATACCAATGGTAGCGTCACCCTATTGGAAGGGGATATTGGAACTACCAATGGAATTGAGGTAAGTCCGGACAACAGAACACTTTATGTAAATGAATCGGTACAACGCAATGTTTGGGCATACGATCTTTCTCCTAACGGGGAAATAAGCAATAAACGCCTGCTTATTAAATTTGAGGATTTCGGAATGGACGGAATGCGTACCGATGTAAAGGGCAATCTTTACATCACCCGGCATGGAAAAGGAACAGTGGTCAAGGTGTCTCCCGATGGAAAAATACTAAAGGAAATTGAATTGAAGGGCAAAACCCCTTCCAATATAGCCTTCGGAGGAAAGGACGGCATTACGGCTTATATAACCCTACAGGACAACGGCAATTTTGAAACCTTTGATGTGGAACATCCAGGAAGGGAATTTCAAATTATGAATAAGAATGACTAACCTAATTCCAAAACAATAATTATGATTGTACACAAGCTTAAACATGTGCTTATTGCTTTATCTACCTTATTCTGTACTATGTCGCTTTTAGGTCAGCAATATGATTTGCTACTAAAAAACGGAACACTTATAGATGCAAAAAGTGGAACCAACAAGGCGATGGATGTAGCCATTTCCGAGGGTAGGATTGCTGAAATCGCAAATAATATTTCGATCAAAAAGGCGAAAACGGTTGTATATGCCGATGGACTGATCGTAACTCCCGGCCTTTTGGATATTCATGGACATGTATTCTTTGGAACGGATGAAAACGGTATGTACAGCGGGGGAATGAGCAGCGTTGCCCCTGATAATTTTACATTTCGTAGCGGAGTAACAACAATTGTTGATGCGGGAAGTTCCGGGTGGAGAAATTTTAATGTTTTTAAAAAACAGACCATAGACAATTCAAAAACACGGGTTTTGGCCTTTTTGAATATTGTTGGTTCAGGAATGAAAGGAGGCGTTATTGAACAGAATGTTAATGATATGGATCCAAAATTGACCGCAAAATTGGTAATGGGACATCCGGAAATAGTAGGTGTTAAATTGGCACATTATGAAGGGTATGAATGGGAACCCTTGGAAAGGGCAGTTGAAGCGGGAGTCATGGCCGATGTACCGGTAATGGTCGATTTTGGGGGAAGTAAACCAGCATTATCATTAAAAACACTATTCTTGGAAAAACTAAGGGCTGGGGATATTTTCACCCATACCTATGCATCATTAAATAGCAGGGGGAAAGTAGTTGATGCCAATGGTAAGGTAGAATCCTTTGCTCTAGAGGCCCAGAAAAAGGGCATTATTTTCGATGTGGGGCACGGCGGTGGTAGTTTTGCATTTGAACAGGCGGTGCCGGCAATGGAACAAGGATTCAAACCAAATGCAATAAGTACCGATTTGCATATTGGGAGTATGAATGGGGGAATGAAAGATATACTGAACATTATGTCCAAATTTTTAAACATGAATATGCCCTTGACCGAGGTCATTGCCAGTGTTACCTGGAATCCGGCCCAATATATTAAAAGACCAGATCTAGGACATTTAGAGGTTGGTTCTGTTGCCGATGTTACCTTATTAAAAATAAGGGAAGGCAAATTTGGATTCGTCGATACCAAAGGAAAGAAAATGATGGGCAATAAAAATTTGGAATGTGAACTTACCATCAAAGACGGCACTGTTGTTTACGATTTAAATGGTCTTTCCAGCCAAATTTGGAAGGAATAATCCGTTATAGGCTAACCTAACAAATGAGATGGAAAGGATTCAATGACCAGTAAGCCGGTTTTCTCCTGATAAGGTTCATCAAAGTAGAAAGCCATCTGAAATGTTTTTTCAAAATAGGCCGGGTATTATAGTGTTGGATTTCCTATTGTAAACAATGAAAAAAGAGAGTTGTTAAAGGGAAGTTACTGACAAGATTATATATAAATAAATTAGAGGGTTAATTGAGATGTAGCAAATTAAACATTGGATCTTATTAGTAGAAAAATTTTAAGCAAAATAATAGTTAGGGTATAGGTGTAGGTAGTTGATTCCGGTTATTCGTATATGTAGAAGTTTTCATACCTTCAAAATCATATCATTACATATCTAGGTTGTTGGCCTTTGTAGAATTTTTTGTTGGGGAGTGAATTTAGAGGGAGAAAATTAACATCCTCCTTGATATGACGGCCTACTAATTTGAGAGGTTAATCATTGATGAACGAAATAAATATTGTTAACATATAGGAAATATACTTGAATAATATAAAAAAATAACAACCATGAATCGAAGGGATATTATAAAGCAACTGGGCGTAGTGCCCATTGCGGGTAGTTTAATGGCCAATGAAAGTATGTTCGGGAGTGCACTTGGTACAATGGGCCCTATGGTTTCCATACCATTTTCCGAAGGGCAGAATGTTTTCGAATCCATTGGTGTCGATACGATTATAAATTGTAGAGGTACTTTCACCATTCTTGGGGGATCCACAGAGCGCCCGGAAGTGTTGCAGGCCATGGAAGCCGCAACGGGTTTTTTTGTTCAATATGACGAACTGGCTTTTGGTATAGGCAGACGTTTAGCGGAATTGACCAAGGCAGATTGGGGAATGGTATCTGCTGGTTGTGCGGCTGGCATGAAGCATGTTACCGCAGCTTGTGTTACCGGAGGAAATCCGGAAAAACTAATTAGAATACCCAATTTGGAAGGTTTTGAGAAAAATGAGGTTATTATCCCCCGTAGTTCCAGAAATGTCTATGACCATGCCATTCGCAATATTGGTGTCAAGATAATAATGGTTGATAGCCCAGAAGAGTTAGAACAGGCCATAAATCCCAGAACCGCAATGATCTATATAATGACCGGTAGGGATAATGAAACGGGTAAGCCGCTGTCCTTGGAAAATATCAGTAAGATTGCCGAGCCAAAGAATATACCCATTTTGGCAGATGCCGCTGCAGAAAATCTTAGTATTCCCTGTATCCATTTGGAGAGGGGCGCAACAGTTGTTGCCTATAGTGGTGGCAAGGCGTTGTGCGGGCCACAATGTGCAGGTCTTTTATTGGGGGATAAGGATTTGCTCATGTCGGCATGGCAAGCCAGTTCCCCACACCACGGCCCGGGAAGGGACAATAAGGTGGGGAAGGAAGAAATGTTGGGAATGCTGGCTGCGGTTGAGGCATGGACAACAAGGGACCATGATAAGGAGTGGGAGACATGGTTGGCATGGCTGGATGAAATTTCATCGAAGCTTACAAAAATAAAAGGAATAAGCTCGGAGGTTCAATTACCGACCAGTTTGGATAATAGGGCACCTAGACTTATCCTAAAATGGGACCCGGACAAATTGCATATTACCGGAGAAGAAATAGCAGAAGAGGTAGCGCGCAATAAACCTAGGATAGCGATTGGGGGAAATACAAGGGGGGAAACAACATCAATTTCAATTACTCCCAGTCAAATGAGACCGGGCAATTCCAAGTTGGTGGCAAATAGATTGTATGATATATTATCCGCAAAACGGGAACCCCGTTCCGATAAAATGGCTCCATCAAATACCAATATTTCTGGGCATTGGGAAGTAGAAATGGAATTTTTTACCAGTAAGAGTGTCCATAAATTTTTCTTGGAACAGGAAGGAAATTGGATCAAGGGAACACATACCAGTGACTATGCCATGCAAGAAATGGCTGGAATGATCGAGGGCGATGACGTAAAACTCAAAAGTCATTTTAGTGTCCCTGGAAACTCGATCCACTATTGGTTTTCTGGAAAAGTATCAGATGGAACCTTCAAGGGTTCCGTGTTTTTGGGCGAATACCTCACTGCCAAATTCACGGCCAAGCGGTTGGTCTATAGATCGGAAAATAAAAAAATAAGGATTCCAGGTGGAGCACCATTGGCCACCTAGAGATTATGGAATAAATCAAAAATCATAAGCAATAATCGATAAGCAATTAAATAATAAATTTTTAAATCATGGAAAACAAAACAACAAGAAGGGCATCCTTCAAAAAATTAGGAATGGGTTTGGCAGCTATGTTTGGTGTAGGCGCGGCCGCTAGGGCAATGGAAGGGGAGTCAAAACCAACAAAAGAAGTAGTGGGCGATATCGTCATGGACCAGGACATACCTTTGTTCTCTGGTGGGGTAAAGCACGGGAATACACTATATATAGCAGGGAAAGGGGCTCATGTGGAACCGTTCGAGATAAAGGCGCATACAGAAATTGTACTGCAGGAATTGGAAAAAGAGCTTAAAAAGCACGGCTCTTCCATGGATAAGGTGTTGAAAGTGAATGTATATTTGGCCGATTTGGCCGATTATAAGGGAATGAACGAAGTATTTCGGGGCCGTTTCGGGCCAAATCCACCGGTAAGGACAACGGTTGCAACCTATGGGGGCGTACCTGGAAATTCATTGGTTGAAATGGACTGTATAGCAGCGCTTGACTAATGGGTGTAAAGGATTTAAACACTATGAAGTTCAAAATAATTTTACAATTCCTTTGCTTCTTTGCTCTTCATTCCGTCGTTTTTGGACAGACGATTCCCAAGGAGGAATTGATTTTCCTTACCTCTGAATGGAAAGGGGAACGCTTTGATGATGGACGTCCAAAAATTCCCGACGGTCTATTGGAACGGGCAAAAAAAATTGGGATCGATGATGCATGGACCGTTCTTGAAAACGAAGGTTATAAAAATCAGTTCGAGGGCAATTGGAAAATGGTCCATAACGATGTTCCGGTAGTGGGTCGTGCCCTTACCGCTCTCTTTATGCCCAGTAGGCCAGATGTGGAGAAGAGTATTAAGGAAAGGGGCATAAATTTGCAGGGAAGGAAGGGAAATACCAATTCCTGGCCTATAGAGGTACTAACAAAAGGGGACGTTTATGTGGCAAATAGTTTTGGCAAGATCGATGCAGGGACCTTAATGGGGGCCACCCTCGCAACATCCATATACAGCAAGTCGGGCAATGGTGTAGTTTTTAATGGCAGTGCACGGGATTTGGAGAGTATAAGCCAGATGAAAGGCTTCAATGCCTTTGTACGGGATTTTCACCCTTCCTTTTTGGAGGAGGAAGTGCTTATGGGACTCAACATCCCCATACGGATAGGACAGGTAATGGTATTGCCCGGGGATCTTGTGCTGGCTAAAAGGGAAGGGGTACTTTTTATTCCTGCCCATTTGGCGGAACAGGTTGTGGCCACTGCGGAGTTTGTTGCACTAAAGGACCAGTTTGGTTTTGAGATGGTAAGGACCAAGAAATATTCCACGGGCGAGATAGACAGTCAATGGACAGAACAGATCAAAAAGGAATTTATGGCTTGGTTGGACAAACATCCCGAATTGGTAAAAATGACCGAAGAGACTTTAAATAAGGTTTTAAGCAAGAGGACATGGTAATTTGGCCACTGAGATTGAAGAATTTTTGGGTAACAGCCATTTTGGCCTTATTTATTTTAATGGGGTGCAAACAAAATGCGGATCAAACCAAGGTGGAAAGTACCTCAGTTATTTTGGAGGAACAACAGGATTCCATGACTGTTGATGAGGTTGCACGGGCCGTGTCCACCTTTAATGAGGCTATGGTAAATCCCAGTGTGGAACTTATGGAGAACCTATGCGCCGACAAACTCACCTATGGGCATTCCAGTGGGCTTATACAGGACAAGGCAGCGTTTATAGACGATTTGGTGAATGGCCCCTTCAATTTTTTGTCCTTGGAAGCCGCCGATCAGACCATTACTATTTCTGGTAATAAGGCAATAGTCCGCCATATTTTCTTGGCCAAGGGAACCAATGCCGGAGAGCCGGCAGATGTCCGTATCGGCAATGTACAGGTATACCAAAAGGAAGAGGACGGTAAACTCCGACTCCTGGCCAGGCAAGCCTATAAATTGCCCAACTAGAACCAAAATAACCTAAACCGAACTATTTTGAAAAAATTGAATATTTATTCCATTAGCCTTGGCATGGCCGCTTTATTGCTGTTGGTAATTTTGGGCATGATCCTTACCGATAACATTGAACGTGCCGGTCTTGTGATCATGGCTTTTTTTGCACTGCTGGCCCTTGGTTTCAGTGGTTATAAGTCCCTGAACAGTTATGTATTTACGGCATCCATATTCGCTGGGGTTGCCCTTGCACTATATTACCCACAGTATTTTATACAGATAGGCGATTTTAAGCTAACGGCTTTAATCATACCCTTGATACAACTCATTATGTTCGGTATGGGGACCTCCATGAGTATTGGCGATTTTGCAGAAGTTGTCAAGTCTCCCAAAGGCGTCATGGTAGGGGTTACCGCACAGTTGGGCATAATGCCTATCATGGGCTTTGCACTGGCAAAATTCAGCAATTTTCCGCCTGAGATTGCCGCAGGTATTGTACTTATAGGCTGTTCTCCCAGCGGGGTGGCCTCCAATGTAATGGCCTATTTGGCCAAGGCCAACCTGGCCCTCTCCATTACAATTACTTCCATATCAACACTTCTTGCCCCCTTTATAACCCCGCTTCTAATGAAGCTTTTGGCAGGGGAGTTTATAGAGATTGATGTCCTGGACATGATGTGGAGCATTATAAAGATGATTATTTTGCCATTGGGTGCCGGAATTCTCCTTAACCGTTTAAGGGGGGAAAGGGCCAAGTGGTTGGACAGGGCACTTCCCGTAATTTCCATGCTGGGAATTGGACTTATTATTGTGGTCATAACGGCCGCAGGTAGGGACAGTCTTTTGGATATTGGGGGAATCTTAATGCTATTGGTGCTTATCCATAACCTTTTTGGGTATACCCTTGGTTATTGGTATGCTAGATTACTGCGATTGAATGAGCAGGACTCACGTACCATTGCTTTGGAGGTGGGGATGCAGAACGGGGGGCTGGCCTCTGGGATAGCCAATTCCTTGGGCAAGATAGCGACTATGGGTCTGGCTCCGGCCGTTTTTGGACCGTTAATGAATATAACGGGGTCCGTTCTGGCTTCCTATTGGCACAAAAGACCTCCAAAAGAGGGCAATTGATGGATTTATAAGTTAAATTTGGCCGGATTGGAAATATTTGAATAACAAGTTGATTATCTATGAACAGATTTTATGTGTGCTTACTTCTTTTGGGTATTGTAGGTTGTAAAAAGCACTGAAAAATCCATTATTAATCCTGAATTTATATGATCGAAATTGTCGTCACTTTTGGATGGACAGCATAAATAATTCAGTTCTACGATTGGATGTAGCCATAAGGTATTCTAAATAGTTGTTAAACGCTTCCAACCAAAACTTGAACAATTATCACATATGAACATATCTGTTGCACAATTTCAGCCAAAGGACGGAGATAAAGATTATAATCTATCGGTAATCCGCCGGCTTACCGAAAAGGCAAAATCCAAAGGAGCGGACCTTATCAGTTTTCATGAAATGTCGATCACTGCCTACACTTTTACAAAGAATTTGAACTTAGAACAGATTACGGAGTTAGCGGAGGAAGTGCCAAATGGAAAAAGTACACAGGAATTAATCGGAATATCCAAAGAATTGGATATTCCGATTTTGGCAGGTCTAGTGGAAAAATTTGAAGAGAAAATCTATAATACCTATATCTGCGTTACAGGCAATGGGGTGGTTGCAAAATATAGAAAATTACACCCTTTTATTAACAAATATATGTCCGCGGGCAATGAGTATTGTGTGTTCGACCTACTAGGTTGGAAGTGTGGGATTTTAATTTGTTATGACAACAACGTTATTGAGAACGTACGAGCGACAAGCTTATTAGGAGCCGAGATTATTTTTGCCCCTCACGTCACTGGATGCACACCATCTGCAATGCCACATCGAGATTATGTTGAGGACAAGTATTGGCAGAATCGTGAAAATGATCCTGTTTCATTGCGATTGGAATTTGACGGACCTAAAGGTAGGCGTTGGTTAATGCGATGGTTACCTGCAAGGGCTTACGATAATGGAGTTTACTATGTATTTACCAATCCTATAGGTTACGATGGTGAACATCTTAAAAATGGGAATTCAATGATAATTGACCCATATGGGGAAGTTTTGTCCGAAATAAAATCTTTTGAAAACGAAATTACGATTTCGAAAATCACAAAAGATAAAATTAAACTCTCGGGAGGTTGGAGATATAAAAATGCTCGAAGACCAGAATTGTACAAAAGTATTATTGGCGCTAATCACAAATCGGACACAACACCAATATGGATGAAAAAGAAAATGACCGAAGATTGAGAAAATACCTGCACTTAACATGGGGAACTATATTACAACGATATAATTCCTAGAATATCCGTGATAAAAATGGACTCATTAATACGCTAGTTTTTTTAGGAGTACTTGGTTTTCCTACTTGTTATAGTGCCGAAGAGATCTTGGATAATGATGCTCTACCCACCGTAATATTTAGGCAACGAATTAAGAAAATCCAAGTTGAGTTCTACATTCAAAAGGCGGCAAAAATTGATTTTAGCAACATGTTTACTGAGTTGGATACGGCTTAAAATTTTTATTGATATATTCTTTTTTAACTACATACTTAAATTTCCAACAACTGCAATTATAAGGTAAACCCAGAATTGGAAAGTTACTAATTTGTGCATCAGAGTATATCAATATTTATATGCAATTATTGAATATCCAACAACTTGGATAGTTACTTTAAGCAAGGATAAAATGACTGAAAATGAGAAACTCCTAAAAACCAATCTTGAGCGATTGAGAAATGAATTGAATCAATTCATTGAATTCTTCGAACGGGGATATAACTATGACTTGATGATATATCCATTATGGAACGCAAAGGACATTCTTGGACATATTACTTTTTGGCATGAGAGCTTTGCAAGAAACTTATATGATTTGGGAAACGGAATCAAACCGAATCCATTGAAAGGAAATCTGTCGACCGTTAACAAATTAAGTGTTGAGACTACTAAAACCATATTTATAAAAGACCTGATTCAACGACTTAGGGATGCCCAAAGAACAATTGAGAAATTCATATTCATGAAAAGTATAACATTCATACCGTACAAGCACGGTTCTAGGGCCTATTCAAGAGAAGATCACCTGGAAATAGTTTCGAGCCACATACACCGACACCTAAATGATTTAATTAAAAAGTATGGCACGGCCAAAATGTAAAGCCCTATTGCTGGATTTGAGTAAAAAGTACTTTGAACTTATAATGATGTAAGTTACAAACCTATTCCAAAAAGAACTGAACAGTGAATTTCCGAAAGGTACAATGAATCGAAATATCCGAGATGTTACGGTGCATTGTTGAATAACAGGGTGATGAAGAATTATTTGAGAAGAAAAGTGACAAGTGGACAGGTACTGCTTTATTGGGGTCATACTTTGTTTATGGGATTTCAGGTCATTAGGATTGGGCAATTAATCTTTTAACGGAGGCAAAAAAATAATAATAAGAGCTAATGGCTAAGCCCTTTTTGTGGTCGACAGTGTCAATCGCGACAAACAGGAGGTTGCATTACATTAAGACCATGTTGACCCGAATGTGATCACTTGGCCCAAATCAGGTTCATCTTTCAATGGACATAGCGTATTATTGATGATTGTCATAGCCCTGTTAAATTCTCAAATGTGTTTAAAAAACTTTTTAGTTTAAGACCCATATGTGTTTCCTTTTCACGGGTCCTGAGGACTAATTTCAAGTTACTCCCCCTCTGATTCACAATTTAGATTTTCTGGTTAGTAATTTCCCGTTTGCCCAAATACCATGGTCTAGTAAGATATTAATTTCTGAGGGGCCGATACCTCATGAAAATGGGTTAAGGTCTGCAAAGCTAATGGCAAGCCGTGTATTTCAACTAAAAAGATTTACTAAATTAGACCGAAATTATAGATAAAGAACAAGCATCGAGGTTGGAAACCAATTTAGTATAAAAGCTAATCTTTAAATTGGTTACACTATGTATATTTACAAACATGACAAAAACACACTTGTTACCAGGCATTGAATTGTGAAAAGTGGGATATTAAAATACCTTTCAGAATATACCGCAATTTCCGATGATTTGAAGATTGCAATTTTAGAAAGTACGTTTATTCAAAATTTCAAAAAAGGAACCATTCTACTACAGGAAGGAAATGTTTCGAAAGATTGTTATTTCATCATAAAGGGATGTGTGAGGAGTTACTTTTTAGAAGATGGCCAGGATCGAACGATAGAGTTTTATACCGAAGAACAATGTATTGTACCTACAAGTTATGGAACAGCAATGCCGTCCAATCACTATCTCGAATGTATGGAAGATACAGTTGTGAGTGTGGGTAACCCTAAATTGGAAAAAGAAACATTTCAAAAGTACCCTCAGCTTGAAAACTTAGCAAGAGTAATCGCTGAAACGATAATCGTTAAGCAACAAGACTCATTTACTCATTTTAAGACATCAACCCCTACAGAACGATATTTAAATTTAATCAAAACCAGACCTGGCTTGTGCCAAAGAGTTCCCCAGCACCAAATAGCCAGCTATTTGGGTATTACACCTGAATCGTTAAGCAGAATAAAAAAAGAATAGTGGACAAAAAGTGATTACTTAACCAAAGTCAATGGAGATGAATGTATAGGTTTCTACTTTTGGCTTATGACAATTAAGAATAAACAAATTTCTAGAATAGCAGGAGCTTTAATCCTACTTGGAATGATTACAGGAATCTTAAGTATTGTACCTTCTGTCGAAAGCGATAAATTCCTCGAGGATGTTTTTCCAAATAAAGTCCAAGTTTTAACAGCTGCTATATTTCAGTTTTGTTTAGTTCCTATTTATGTTGGCTTCTCTCTTATACTCTATCCCATACTCAGGCGGTATAACAAATCATTATCGCTTGGATTTGTAGGGTTTCGATT
Organism: Arenibacter sp. S6351L; assembly: GCF_023016025.1. Classification (NCBI taxonomy): domain Bacteria; kingdom Pseudomonadati; phylum Bacteroidota; class Flavobacteriia; order Flavobacteriales; family Flavobacteriaceae; genus Arenibacter; species Arenibacter sp. S6351L. The sequence continues at coordinate 92,617 of NZ_JALKBB010000023.1, forward strand.
TGTGTCAGCAACGTTTCAATTAATTGGCATAATATTACTGCCACTATTTGTTTTTTTAAGTCAAGAATATTCAATTGTAAATTCTATGGATCCGGCAATTTATGAAACGGCCGGAGATGGTTTGAGATTGTTTCGTGACTTGACAAACCATTTAGGAGTAATACTGGCAACTGGCATGGGAAATATGCTTTTTTATCTAATTCTATACAAAGAAAAACTCGTTCCATATTGGCTTTCCTTTTGGGGATTTTCAGGAAACATAGTTATAATGATTGCCAGTTTTTTAATCATTTTTCAAATAATTAAAGTTATTTCAATAGCATATGGATTAATGACGATTCCGCTAATATTTCAAGAATTAGTATTGGCTATATTGTTATTAACAAAAGGGTTGACAATAAAAACAAATCCCCATTTGCTATCCTGAAAAATTATAGTTCATTCGGTCAATTGGATCCATCAAGTTTGTTATGTATCCTTTATCAATGTAAAATATTGGTTCGTTTCCAGCCATATATTCATTATTTTGTAGTCAATAGACCTTACTATTAAGGAAAGCCTGGTGCGCAACTGAATAGAAGTAGTGAGTAAACTTTATGACATTGTAGGCCAACCAAAAAGATTTGCTAAATTAGACCTATAAAAGAAACATTGTAGTTGGTTACTATAAAACATTTTTACCAATCCTGAATTTTAATTCATTTACTACCTTTTGATTTATACAACTTTACTAAATATTGCAATTTTTCAAGGAATAGTTTTAAGTGTAGTTATTTTGAAATCTCCTTTATTCAGAAGTACTGCAAATAAATATTTGGCATACGCAATTTTCACACTTTCAATACTTATCTTAAATCTTGTTTTTGAACTTACTGAAGCCTTCAGTACTATCCCTTTTCTGCGATTACTTGACAATATAGAATGGGCTTTTGTTTTTCCGGTTTTTATATTGCTGTTTGTTGTCAATCAAGTAAATCATCCTGTAAGGAATTCAAAAAAACTACTGTGGTTATTCTTTCCTTTTGGGTATTCAGGCATTATCAGTATAATTAATGTCCTTAATGTTTATAGTTTTCCAATCTTAGAAATGAGGTTATTTGGGATTCTAAACCAGATAGAGTTTTTTTTGGCCATAGGATTTATTCCTTCAGTACTAATTTACACATATAGCTTTTTAAAATTTTCAATAGAAAAACAAGAGAAAAAATGGTTGGCCATTTTGTGGGCTATCGTTTCTATATTATTGTTTTCTTGGGTATTTGCTTTACTACTAGCCTTGTTTTTAAACTATGAAATTTCGTATTTCATGAAAATCCTTGCGTTACTGGCAACATTCCTAATTCACTGGACCGCCTACATTGGAATATACAAATTTAAGCTTGTTAGGGACCAAGCGGGCATTAACACCTTGTTGAAAAATGGATCAATAGATTCCCACAACAAGGTGTCATCCGATTTTAACCCTGAAATGGAGGGCAAAAAAGAAGCTTTAACAGCAGATAATCAATATTTTAAAAAACTTGAACTTCTTTGTAAGAACCATCAAATTTATAGAGACAATTCCTTGAATAGAGAGAGAATTGCAGAGGAGTTGGGTATAAGTGCAGGTTATGTTTCTCAACTCGTAAATACAGTAACTGGAGAAAATTTTACAAATTATATAAATCAATATCGCATAGATGCAGTAAAGAAAATGATTTTGAATTCAGAATTTGAAAATTATAGTTTATTGGCTATTGGGTTGGAATCAGGTTTTACTTCAAAAACAACTTTCTACAAATCATTTAAGAAAGTTACTGGAATGACCCCCAATGAGTATCGTAATAGTATAAAATAAGTACCGATTTCTTCAATTTTAAGGTATTGAAACCTATAGATGACCCGTTGATTTAGTTTTGCCAATTATAAACTAAATAGGCTTTTTATGAAAAAAACATTTGTAATAATTGTGTTCTTGTCCTCTCTGTTTACAGTTAATGCCCAAAATCAAAATGACGACTAGACTATCAGTTCCAAAAGAAAAATGACATTACACTTAATCTATTCTATACATCATTGGGACTTTTAGAAGGAACATATGAAAGAATCCTAAATAATAAATCTTCATTGGGAATTACTGCTATGTATGCCTTCAGTCGTAAATATGACGAGGATGTAAATTTTCTAATTTCCCCTTTTTACAGAAGATACTTTGGCAAAAAATATGCAGCCGGTTTTTTTATTGAAGGATTTTCAACAATAGGTTCAGTTGATGGAAAACAGTTATACGATTTGGATGGAAATTTAACCTTAAAAGAAGGTCCGGATGTCATTGATTTATCACTTGGTTTAAGTTTTGGGTACAAATGGGTTACTAAAAGCGGAATCGTTTTTGAGGCTTTAGTTGGTATGGGTGGGAATTTATTTAATGCAGATAAAACAGACCATAACGTAATTAATCGACGAGCAATAAGTATTGGCTACCGATTTTAATCTGACTGGAATAAACTGTGTTTAACAACGGTAACCATGTTATAACCCTGTAATTTTTAAAATTTTATACTACAAGCGGCCCTTTTGGGGCCGTTTTGTTGTTAATGAAGTTGGTACCTCTAATCTTTGAAATACGTCGAACAACTGAAAATTTTTAAGTATAATTTGCGTAGTCAAATAGCTTCATATATATTTGTAGCCAAATAACTTCATTATGAAATTAAGAAGAGATGTATTTCAGGCCATTGCCGACCCAACAAGACGTTCAATATTAGTGTTATTGGCTACCCAAACCATGTCGGCAGGAGCCATTGCCAACAATTTTGATGTAGCCAGACCAACGATCTCTAAACACATTCAAATACTTAACGAATGTGAACTTATAGAATCCAACCAACAAGGCCGGGAAATTTACTATCAGATTAAAATTGAAAAATTAAAAGAAATAGATCTTTGGCTTGAACAATTTAAAAAGATTTGGGAGAACCGATTTGATCAACTTGACCAAGTATTATCAACAATTAAAAAACAGAAAAAATGAAAAATACCTTGCTATTTGATTTTACAGTAGACAAATCCACTAATACGGTATTTGTCAAAAGAGAGTTTAACGCAGAGCTTGCATTAGTTTGGGACGCCTTTACAATACCAGAAATTCTAGATCAATGGTGGGCCCCTCAACCATGGAAATCCAAAACTAAGTACATGAATTTTGCAGTAGGAGGACGAAGGTTTTATGCCATGGTCAGTCCTGAAGGTGAAGAACATTGGTCCGTTCAAGAATTTACGGCTATTAATCCCAAGACCAACTTTGAATTCTATGATGCATTTACGGACAAAGAGGAAAACATAAATTCTGAATGGCCTAGTTCTGATTGGGACTTAAATTTTAGTAAACAAGATGGAATGACAACAGTGCATATTTCTATCAAACATAAATCTCTGGCCGACCTGGAAAAAATTATCCAAATGGGCTTTAAAGATGGATTTACAATGGCTCTGGAAAATCTTGATCAGTATATAGAAGCACAATTCAAACTTCGAAAGCAAAATAGAACAAGTAACAAAGCAAGGGTATCGAGCTATTTGAATTTTGATGGAAAAACGGAGGAGGCCTTTTTATTTTACAAAGAAGTATTCAAAACTGAGTTTATAGGTAAAGGCATTGAACGTTTCGGTGACATTCCTTCAGATGCAGGGCATCCACCCGTGGCAGACGGGATTAAAAAAATGGTATTGCACGTAGAGCTTCCTATTATTGGCGGACATATTCTAATGGGAACGGATGCGCCAAAAGAAATGGGATTTACATTGACAAAGGGCAGCAATATGCATATCTGCTTGGAACCCGAGACCAGAAATGAAGCGGATAGACTTTTTAACGAACTCTCAGCAGGGGGGAATATTACTATGCCCATGGCAGACATGTTTTTTGGAGCATACTTTGGTGAATTTACTGATAGATTTGGAATAAATTGGATGATCAACTATCAAAATAAGGACTAATGAAGAATACAATCAATTTCATTATATGTTTGCTTTTTGGTCTAATGTTTATGAATGCGGGGCTAAATAAGTTCTTCAACTATATGCCGGTTCCAGATGACTTACCTGAGAGTATGCTAAAAGTAATGGAAGCATTCTTAACAATTCGTTGGATACTACCATTAGTAGGAATAATTGAGATAATAGGTGGTATTCTATTTATAATTCCTAAGACAAGAGCCCTGGGAGCAATTGTTATCTTTCCAATAATGGTAGGAATTTTATTGACGCATATTGTAAATGCCCCGTCAGGTTTACCAATTGCAGCTATATTGTTTATCATCAATATATGGATTATGTTCGAGAATAAGGATAAATATTTGCAGTTAATAAACAAGGCTTAGAAACAGCAATATCTGTACTTGAGGGTTTGGAAACAACTTCTCTAGGACCGTCAAAATTACCTTAGGAATGACAATTCAACAATGAACCGGCAAGGTCCATTACGGTTGCTCAACCCAAGAATCTCTTCGGCATCGATCATTATGTGGAAAGCAATAACCAGAAATTAATAAAGGCTGTAAAATGACAGATATTATTTCAGTCCAAATTGTGGGAACTCACCGAAAATGTAGCCTTCCCTAAAAATAGGACAGTATAAAATTCGAATTTATTAATTTTAAATTTTAACTGTCACATGAAGAAAAGCAAGTTTAGCGAAAGC
>NZ_JALKBB010000024.1:0-95644 GCF_023016025.1 Arenibacter sp. S6351L
AATTTTATACATAACAAAAAACCTGTGAAGTTAACTTCACAGGTCTAATATATATTCTTTAAAAACCGTCAACCTATTTTAGGACGACTCAATCCTTTGTGGCAGATTTAGTTTTTAAGACTTCTTAGACTTTAAAGACAACTATTTAGGCTAATTGAACCGTATATAATGGCGGACCCCCAATATTATATATAATGAAACAATTGACCTACCTATGTATTCTATTCCTTCTAAGTTGTGGTAAGGATGAAGATACCTTGCCCCTAATTACCAATGAACTTCTTGGAAAATGGCAATTGGAAGCCACTAAAATTAGCCCCGGCGATATAGTCGAAAATTGGACGACAGTGATGAACGGACCAATATTTGAATTTAAGGCCAATGGTGCATATACACACAATGAAAAGGCTTGCGGTGGTATTGTTATTGGAGTTTACAGTACAAATGACCAAGTACTAACATTGAGATATCACTGTGAAAACAATGCAATAGAGACCAATTTTAATATGAATTTCGCCGAAGGAAGACTTATCCTATCCAATGTAGGCTGTATTGAGGAATGTTCGTATAAATATCGGAAAATAGAATAATTATTTGTTTAACGGACTAATAATTTTCACATCCTGAAAAGCAATGGCACCTCTTACTACACTGGCAATAACATCATATAATGCTTCTGTAATTTGTATTTTAAGTTCGCTTTTATGATAAATTAGACTTACTTCCCGAGCGGGAGAAGGATTTTTAAAGAATTTAAGGTTCTGCTTCTTTTTATCATCCAGTTCAATTGTATTGAGGAAAGGTAGGAGGGTCATCCCCAATCCTTCATTGGAAAGGTTGATCAGGGTTTCAAAACTACCGCTCTGTAATTGAAAGTGCTCTTCCTGATAATTTTTTGAGGCATTGCACAAATTTATGACGCCATCCCTAAAACAATGTCCGTCCCTTAAAAGCAGCACATCCGAAATTTCCAAATCTTCGGGTACTAATTCCGTTATTTTTCCCAGCCTATGATTAGGTGGTACATAGCCCACAAAAGGTTCGTAATATAATGGGCGTTCCTTAATAAATTCGATTTCCAAAGGCGTAGCCGCTATAGCTGCATCTATATGGCCATCTTGAAGGTTACGGATTAAATTCTCCGTGTTTTGCTCTTTAATGATCAGGTTCACCTTAGGATATTTTTTTATAAAAGTCCTCAGGAACATGGGCAATAAGGTTGGCATAATGGTAGGGATGATCCCAAGGGTAAACTCACCGCCTATAAAACCTTTTTCCTGATCTACTATGTCCTTAATACGGTTGGCTTCATTGACAATATTCTTGGCCTGGGCAACTATTTTGGCGCCTACTTCTGTTATGGTAATAGGTTTTTTGCTCCTATCGAAAATTAATATGTCCAACTCGTCCTCCAGTTTTTGGACCTGCATACTTAATGTAGGTTGGGTAACAAAGCTTTTTTCGGCCGCTAAGGTAAAATTCTGGTACTCGGCAACGGCTAGTACATATTGCAATTGTGTAATGGTCATGAAGTGTTATTTAAAGTGATAAAATTAGGAAAACTATAAACAAAACCTATGCTGTTCGACCCTTACTTATAAAATCTTTTTTACCAACCTATAATTTTTGAGGGCGGTTGTTGGATCTGTTTCTTTTTATCAAGGGCTTTTAATCAATAATAATATTCTCCGCTTCAATTTTTTTGTCATTGATAAAATCGTAAAGTGTCAGCTTTCTCAAGGTATAGTAGTCTGTCCAGAAATTTTGCAAAGAATTTAGGTATTCCAGTTCTGCCTTGTCTTTTTCCTGTTGCGCCAAATTAAGATCCGTAATGGTAATTTTTCCTAGAATATATCGCTCTTTGGTAATTTGATAGCGCTTAATGGCAATCTCTTTGGCCTTTTCCGAGGTAGCCAGAAAATCCCTTTTGCTTGACCAATTTAAGATGTGTAGGTAAATTTCCTGTTCAAAGGCTTGTTGTTCCTGTTCAATATTTGTTTCTACCAGACCTAGATCGGCTTCTCCCATTTTTCTTCTGGACTTGGATACCCCCCAATCGAAAATGGGAATGCCCAGGGATACAGAAACGTTTTGTTGTCTATCGTAGTCTTGGAAAAGGGCGTCATAATCCTCGGCGCGTTTGTTTAATCCAAAATTGGCATTGACATTAATTTCCAATCTATTGGTGCCTTTTATTTCTGCAAGGTTTCTTTCCGCCTCCAAACGTCTCCTTCTAAATTCTATCACGGATTTTCTGTTATGTGTAGCTTCATCCAGGGCGGTCTCCACGCTTACATCAAAATCTACCAATTTCTCAGGAATGAACAGTTCTATATCTTCGGTTTCCAGTTCCAGATAGCGGGCTAAATTTTGTGAAGTCCTTTTAAGGGAGATGGTATTGGTAGTTACTTCATTTTTTGAATTTAGATGCCCAAGTTCCATTTGCAATAATTCGTTCTCGGCTATTTTTCCAATCTCAAACCTTCCTTTGGCAATCTGCAACAAGGTGTCTTGGGTTGCTAAATTATTCTGGGAATTCTTTAATCTCATTTGCGCGGTCAGAAGGCCAAAATAACGCTGGCAACTGCTTAGGGAAATATCTTCCATACGTTCTATGAATTCGCGTTTGGATTCTTCATATTTTAAGGGTTCTATTTGCCGGTCCCACTTATATGGATTAAAGAATAGGGAGTTCTGATAGTAATTCAGGGAAAACGGGGTTAGGGAGTAATTACTGGATTCAATATCACCATAGCGATCCACCCGTTGTATTTGGGAAATTAGGGAAAAGTCTCCTCCCGTAAAAGGTACTTGCTGGGTAATGGCAAGTCGCCCATCAATTCTCGATTGGTTTTGACTTACGAAAATATCCTGTCCTTCATCATTGGTAATCCTTTGAATAGAATTGGAGTAATCCGGTACCGTAGCAATTAATCTAAATTGGGGCAGAAATTCGGCCATGTAGGTCCTGTACTTCCAATAGCTGGCTTGGGATTGGTTTAGGACGGCTTGGTATTCGGGGGAGTTCTTCTTCGCCATTTCTATGGCTTCCGTTAGTGTTAGCTTTTTGGACTGTCCCAGGACAATTAGGTTTGTACATAGGAATAACAACACAATACATTTTTTCATATTGGACTATTTTGATTGATAAAATGGGGGAGGGCAATTGTTCTTGGTGTTATCTGGAAAATATTTCTATTCACGTCTTATGGCTTCAATTGGATTCTTGTTGGCCGCCGATTTAGCAGGTAGAACTCCAAACGCAAGCCCTATAAAAGTGGCTACAAAAAAGGATAAAACAATGGAGTTCAATGAAAGGATGGTTTCTATTCCCGTTGCCAATTCCAATCCATACGACGCTACAATTCCCAATAATATACCTATTATACCTCCGCCCAAACTTATGAGGACGGACTCTGATAAAAACTGTAGGATTACATCTTGTTTGGTGGCTCCAATGGCCCTCATGATGCCTATTTCCTTTGTGCGTTCCAATACAGAGGCCAACATAATATTCATAATGCCGATACCACCTATAAGAAGGGATATCCCGGCAATAACGCTGAGTACAATATTAAATATCTGTTTGGTTTTCTGCTGCTGTTTTAGCAGTTGTATAGGAATGGTAATTTCAAAATCCAACACCTCGTTATGTTTTCTTTTGAGAAGTTTGCTCAATACTTCCGCAGTCGCTTTAAGCTCATTGGAATTATTTACCTGGACCGTTAATTTGTCCAATTGATGGTAATTGCCCCTAGGGATCCTTTTCTTGGGTCCATTATTGGCACCACTAATGATGATCATGCCTCCACCACTAAAATCCAAGGGTTGGTCCGATATGATCTTTCTATCCTTATATCTAACCAAAAAGGTCTTAACTGGAACATATATGTCCTGGTTCAGATCTCTAATGCCCAGGTTTTCCTGTGCTTTTTCCGAAATGAGTTTTTCCTCTATTATTCCAATGACCTTAAGCCAAACGTCCTTTACCTTAATTTGCTTGCCAATGGCACTCTCACCAGGAAACAATTTCTTTTCTACCTTTTCACCAATGATACAGACTGAAGAAGCATTTACCAAATGTTCTTGGGAGAAGTTGCTTCCTTTTCCTATATGAATATTGGAAGTTTCAAAAAAGGAATTGTTGACCCCAATTAATTTCACCGAATTTTGCCTACCCTTATTGATCACGTAGGTTTCTAGGATTATCTCTGGACTAATGGCTTTTATAGTAGGAATATTATTTGCAATACTGGCTACATCCAAGAGATCCAGTCCCTTTGAAAATCGGGTAGTTTCCTGGGCACCTTCCTCTTCCTCACTGGTGTTTTCATCTTCTTCGTCAGGAATGGGTGTTACCACAATGTTGTTAACGCCTACCAGTTCCAGTTGTGCCAAAATTTCCTTTTCGGCCCCATTCCCTATAGACAGCATTGTAATTACGGCTGCAACGCCAAATATGATTCCCAATGCCGTTAAAAAAGTTCTAACCTTGTTGATTGTTACCACGCGAATGGCTTCCCTGAAATTAGAGACAATCTGTTCTAGAAGTATCTTGTCTATCATGAGTCTAATTTAAAGACAGTATGCCCTTTTCTTCCAGTCCTTCGGGTTTGCTCAGATATACAACTTCATTCTCATTTAGACCATTTTTGATAATTACTACATCCAAATTGGATTCGCCCATCTCAATTTCCTTTTTATCAATGGATAAGCCGGACTTGGCGTACACAAAACTTATGGAATCTTGGGAAAATACCGCTTCCAGCGGTATCATTAGAACCTCCTCTTCCTTATGGATAAGGATTCTATTGGAGGTGGTCATTCCTGGCCTTACATTTTCATTATTCTCGTCAAAGTTTACCAGTACCTGAAAAAGTTTAATATCCGAACCGCGTTTCTCTTCCCCTACATTGGCCACGTTGGTAATGGTTCCTTTTACGGTTACATCAGGAAATGCATCAAAACCAATAATAACAGGAAGGTCTTTTTTTATCTTTCTGATGTCCACCTCATTGGCATAGGTCTTGGATTCCATTTTGGTGAGGTCCGGTAAGGTGGCAATTGCAGGGTCCCACATACTTATGGACGAACCCACCTTTCTTTTGGAGCCATCCCAGTTTTTGGCGTAAGTTACCATTCCATTGGCATCGGAATGAATGGTGAAGGATTTTTGAAGATTTCTTAGTTCCTCCAGCATTTTGCTTATTTTGGATACTTCAGTTCCGACCTCCACCATCTTGGCCATGGCTTTCTGTTCCTTAATTTTGTAATCCTCGGTTTTCTCCTTTAGATCGCGTTCCAGGCGTTCAATATTTATTTCCAACTTTTTAATTGTGGCCGGCGGCTCGTAGATAGATTGTTTGAGCTCCAACTTGTTTTCTTGGATATCAAATAGCAGATCTTTTATAGCTGTCCGCTCCTGTTTCAAGGTAAGGGTAGTGTCCAGCTGTTCTTGAGTGTATTTGGACTGGGCAGTTTCCAAGTTTAATTGAGCGTCCAAAATCTGCTCGTTCACTTCTGAGGGATCCAATCGCCCTACATAGTCGCCTTCCTTCACCAGTGAACCTTCAGGAATAAGATCTTGGATTTTTACGTCACGCAGTTTGAATTTTCTGATGTCATCCGGGCCATTGATTTTTTTCAAACTGGTGGATTGGGCCTCTCCGGAAATAATTACTTCATTTACAAACTCGCCCTTTACCACTTTGGTGGTAATGGCTACATCTTCATCGGCGGTGTTTCCGAACAAGGTGTAACCTACAAGAATAAGAACAATGGGGATACCAAATAGGAGTAGTTTTTTTTTATTCATTTTTAGGTGGTTTAGTTGAAGGGGGGAGTAATCAAATTTAAACTAGTACCTCTATAATCAAGAGAATATTTTGTTATTATTTTCTTAATTAATCAGCAAAATTGATGCCAAGGGATTAATTCTTGAGTTTCTTTAAATTTTTATGTTAAATTATTAGTATTTGTATCAAGAATCATACCATTGCTAAACCTTACTTTCTTCCTATCTTATATTACTATACCATCATAAAATCTATCAATAAATCTAAGCATCTTTAGGAAAGGGATTTCTGTAATTTAGGGGTATAATTAAAAAGACAAATTATGCAATTAAACAGTATAGGTTTGGATGTTGCCAAATCAAAATCGTTAAGTAAGGATTTAAATCAATTATTGGCAAATTTCCAACGCTACTATCAAAATCTCAGGGGAATTCATTGGAATATAAAAGGGAAAAGGTTTTTTGATCTTCATGTGAAATTTGAAGAATTGTATACCGATGCCAATCTTAAAGTGGATGAAATAGCAGAGCGTATACTTACCCTGGGGGGTGTACCCTTACATACTTTTGAGGATTATATAGAGAATTCTAAAGTGCCGGTAGGTAAAAATATAACCAAAGATGAGGATGCTATTCGTTTAATAGTGGAGTCGCTTAGCGGGTTATTGGTAATTGAAAGGGCAATTTTGGATGCTTCTGACGAGGCCTCCGATGAAGGTACCAATTCTATGATGAGCGAGTTTATCACCGAACAGGAAAAAACCGTTTGGATGATGAAGGCTTGGTTGGCGGAGGAAATTTAATCCAAAGCAATTGAATTTTTTATAAAAACCAATAGTCCATAAATGGATTATTAGGTTACAGATCATCCCCAATATGGACAATGTTTTGGCAATAAAATACCATAACAATCCCTATTGGGGATGATTCTTATTTTGGGAGGTTCAATCCAAAAACTGCCTATCAAATGTAAAAGGGTAGTCCAGTGTCGTATCTACGGTTATTTTTACGGCTGTGTCGCGTCCATCTATTTGTAGACGGGTAATGTTTTGTTCTGGCCAGGGTTTGTTTTTGATCCAAAAGTGCCCATCTCCCTGAACCATTAGAACCGGTTTCCCGAAAGATTGGGCAGCAGATCTAAACAAATCCGTAAAGGGCTTAAACTTATCAGGGCCGGCTTCCACTATGTTGGCGTGTCCAAAAACTACCATGGCCTCTACCTTGTTCAGATGTTCTTCCAGGAGTTTTTTAACCCATTGGCCATTTTGGGTTAATCGGGTCTGCCATTCCAAGGAGTCATGAACTTGACTTCCTACGAGATTAACTCCTATAAATAAAACTTTGTTCTCTATCCAACTAAAATTTTCTGTACGCTCGGGCTGGTAGGTTACAGCTGGTTCAAAAGCCCAATTTTCATTAAAATGCAGGAAGTACTGGTTCCAGTATTCTAATCCTTGCTGTGGGTCCGTACAGTCGTTATATTCATTGTCTCCCAAAACGATAAAGGTGGGCGCCTCAAAGGTCTTTAATATGTCCGAAACATCCTGGTAGACCGTTTCGTTACATTCCACGGCACCAGGTTTTATGTCTCCAACATGAATAACAAATTCCGAAGGATCAATGGCATTATGCCTGGATATCATATCGATCAGGCCATCCCTTTGTTCCTCGTCATAGGGAACATCCCCAATAGCTGTAAAGGAAATAGCGGTTGACTCCTCAGTCAACTCATCATTGTCCATGGATTTGGGCTGTTGGTCATCCTTGCAAGAAAAAAGCAATAATGCCGCTCCCATAAAAATCCAATGTGTAAAATTGGACTTCTTGAAATTAAAACTGGTATTTTTATAAGGCATGATAAAGTGGAACCGTAAAGAATTAGATATTAAATATAATTTAATTACGGGGTTTATCACCTTATTTCTGCATTTTTAAATAATAATCAGTGGAATGTTTTCCCGAACCATAAAACATAAAGAATACACATAGCAATAAGGTTATGGAAGCCAAAACCAGATTTCTAGCATTCATCTCGCCTAAAAAATTTACCAATACTGCACCAATTAGAATTGGTAATTGAGCCACTACGGCCCATCGGGTCAATAAGCCTATTACCAATAAAAACCCACCTACAAAATGTGCCGGAGCAACATAATGCATAATCAACATACCTCCCGGAATGTCTTGGAAGGGTTTAATAATTTCTGCCATTTGTTGATGATTCGACATAAAATCCACGCCTTTCATGAAAAGAAAAACTCCCAATGCAACTCTTAACAAATCCAAGGGATAATAAGTATGTGCATTGGCCCATTTGTTTAAAGATTTAATTGTTGCCATAATTGTAGTATTATATGTTACCTATTCTAAGGTACTCATTTTTAACGAAATATGAAAGGTTTAGGGGTTCCTATTTAATCAATATGGTCACTATCAATAACGCCCGGGTAATTCATATTGGTCCAATGTAAGAGCAATTGAAGGCAGCATGTTGTTCTATAAAAAAAGCACGGCAGGTTTTTCTATACCAATACATTTTCAAAATCTGAGTCGGAACAAAAAACGGCCGATATTCTGGAATCATTTACAATTTTGACCATATCGTCAATAGTGACCCCTTCCTCAATATTAAAAATATTGACATCCGCATTTTTCTCTTTAGAAACATTTTCGAGCAGATTTCCCTCATGTGTTTTAATGATGGTTCGCTTTGGGAAACGCACCATGGTCTTTAAATCTTCTATGTCATTCTCTCCAAATATCAAATCGGGATTATTATTAAGTATATGCACATCTATGTTCCCTTTCCAATTACGGCAAATAAGAAGGGAGGTCAATGCAGATAGGTTGTTGTTATTTACACTAAAGGTTTCCTTCCAGTCTACCGGAATATTGGTCATCCACAAATTGATGCTTTTTTCAATGGCCAGACTCGCGGTGGCAAAGGGTATGTAAATAATCATCCCAAAGTTATTCTTCTTTGTATCGGCTATTAGTTTGTTGTAATAGGACAAATTGGAGGTGGCGGTATCTATACTGATGAAAATGATGTTGGGTTTAAAGAAAGCAGCGTTTAAGGATTGCATACTTACATTTACGGTAGTATTGAAATCTGTGTTATCTATTACGGAATAGGAAACGGACAGATCACTCTCTTTAAATTTCTTAACAGCGTTTTTAAGGAAATTTTCCATGTTTCTCTGCTCCATCTCATTTTCATTTCTAAGGGCCAATATCTTTACGGAACCTTTGGGGTAAATAATGGAATGGATAAGCTTAAAGGAACTTCTAAGCTCTTTCGGCATGGTAACCGGAATCAACAAATCCGGGCGCCATGATCTCACTTCCCTTTCTTGTCTTAGACTATTTGTCTTTTTGGTGGCCCATTCTGCCAAGGCTGTGAATAGACCACTTCTAGAATCCCCTGCAGCTGATTTAATGTTCATTTTAACCAGATAGAGGTAGAAAAGCACTATGAAGATCAAGGAAAATAAGGCTACGATTACATTCAGTACAAACATAATCGCAATGGAACCAAAGGCCCCGATTGCGGGAATAATTATGGGAATTTTTAGGGTAGGCCTATAACTCGGCAATCCCAAGGTCTGTTCTACCAGTGCTACTATATTTACCATGGCATAGGTTATCATAAAAAACATGGTAAGCAAAGGGGCAATGGTATTTAAATTTCGAAGCGAAATACCAAATAGCACCAATCCCGCTGTAATTAACATGGCATTGACGGGCTCTCCTTTTTTGGATTTTTTGGCGAGTTCCTTGCTTTTGGGAAGTATGTTTTTTTCTCCCAAAGCCAATAATATTCTTGGGGCTCCTACAAAGGACCCTAGGGCGGAGGATAGGGTAGCACCCAAAAGACCCGCTAGGACAATGGGTCCAAAAAGGGCCTTGTCTATAAAAATGTTATAATTTTTAGCCAGTTCGTCAGGAGATGCAATAACGGCTGCAACAAAAATTAAGCTGATATAAATTATAGTGGTAATTATTACGGAAGATATAGTACCAACAGGAATACTCTTTCTTGGATTGGTGAGATCGCCGGACATGTTTGCTCCTGCCATAACTCCAGTAACCGCTGGGAAAAAGACGGCAAAAACCGTCCAAAAGGAAGATCCGCCAAAATCGTTTTCCACCGAACCAGGATATTGCCCGATCCATTGGATATTAAAATTCAACTCATTTACAAAGAGGGAGCCGTAGATTGAAACAAGAGATAAAACAATGATACCCAAAATGACGAATTGAATTTTAAAGGCAAAACTGGTACTGATAAAGGCAATGCCCATAACAACAGCAAAAATGACCAAATCCAGAATTACTGGATTAATGTCCGGGGTCAATGTTTGTAACCCTTCCCTGAAACCGAAAATATACATGGCAACGGCTATGGATTGGGCAAAATAAAAGGGAATCCCAATGGCCCCTCCAATTTCCAAGCCCAAGGATTGCGAAATTAAACTAAAGGCACCACCACTGCCTATTCTAATGTTGGTGGTGATGGAGGATAGGCTAAGGGCCGTCGTCAAGGTGATGGCGACAGACAATAAAACTATGCCCAAGGCTCCCACAACCCCTGCATTGCCAACGACCCACGGTTGACGTATATACATAATGACCCCCAATATAGTTAGGGTGGTAGGTGTAAAGACCCCTGCAAAGGTCCCAAAAGTTTTCTTGGTCATATCGGTTTTCTGTTAAAAGGGCTGAAAGTAATTGGCTTAAAGCCTTAAGGTAAGAGCAACTTAGAACATGCCATTTGCACAAAAGAGAAATGGATAAATTTACTGGCAGTCTATGATTGCGCAATCTCTTAACGCTATTACCTACCTATAAGATATTCATTTATTTTTGAATAAGCGCAAATTCTGCTCTTTGGTTTTAACATTTTTGATGTGCCGTAGTTTTCCATGGAATTTTTGTACCACAGGTTCACCATCTACAAATTTCAAAATCGGAATTTGAGATAACCATAAAATAGCGGGCATGGTCTAAAGTTTGGATACATCGATCTTAAAAAGATCGGCAGCATTCTTCCATAGGATAAGTTCCTTTTTTTCTTCAGGAAGATCCAATTGCTTCATAAAGTTGAGATAGGAATGCATATTGGAAATGGGCCAGTCCGTACCGTATAATAGGTACTGGGGATTCCCGGCATAGGTAATCATTTCCTCCAATTCATTTTTCATGAATCTTTCAAATTTATACGAGAAATTGCCCAATACGAGGCCAGAGACGTCGCTATAGACATTTTTGTTCTTGTACACTACTTCCATGCAGTCTTTGATCCAAGGATTGCCCACATGGCAGATGACTATTTTAAGATCAGGAAAATCCACGGCTACGTCGTCTATATGAATGGGATGGGAGTATTTTATCCTTCCCGTTGGGGAATAGGTGTCCCCGGAATGAAACATTACTGGTATATCGTATTCAACCGCCATGTCATAAACTACCTGTAGCCTTTTGTCATTGGGGTAAAAGGGTTCATAGCCTGGGTAAAGTTTTAGTCCTTTTATAAGTCCTTCATCCAGAAATTCACTTATTTCCTTTAAGTCCCTATGGGTGTAATTCAAATAACTGATGCCCGCAACCACGCCAAGATTATCTCGTCCACTAATGGCTTCCACCACCTTCTTGGTACTGGGTCTATGTTCGTTTACCTTATAGGAAGATAGTACCAAAGAATAATCTACCTTATTTTCCTGCATGGTCTCAGTTAGAAGGTTTAGGCATTCTTCCAAGGAAACTACCCGGTCTTCATGGTAATTGTTGATATGTGTGTGGACGTCTATGATCATAAATTTTTAGTTATATGTTTTGTGGTAATATGCAATATTTTTTTCAATGGGTGCTACGGGCAACAGGTTGTTTTTTTTAGTATTGAACAAAGCTGATATACTTGGACTTTTTTTATTTGTTCGACTTCTTGGCCCCATTTTTTTTTCGATTCTTTTTAGTATCGCGAATTGTAATCAACATGGCAAGGATCAATAGCGTTAGCGTGATGATTCTTGCCCAAAATCCAAAGTCCATTTTGTTCCAAGAGTTAATGAAACTTACAATGATCCAAAGGGTACTTGCAATTATTAAAAGGAGGGGATAGTTTATTTTGCGCATTGGTCTATCGTTTTTTCTGGGTATATGGGTTATTAAGGCTAACGGCCTTTAAGCTTTCATTGTTGAACTCCACATGGTATTGTTTTCCTTTTTCCTGTAAAACTAGTTCAAAGTCGGATACAAAGGCTTTATCATTGGTAGGGTACCATTTTTTATGGTCCCTGTCAATGCAGATGAACAAACCGTTTTCATCGCCGATGGCACAAAAATTTCCAAATCCGCCATCATAAATTGCGATGTCCAAAACATTTCTTAAGGTGTTGAATTCCCTTTCAATATCTGTTGTAGGGACCCCGATTTCAGATATTTCCAGAAAATGCTCAGTTCCAAAATTTTGATCAGAATCATTCCTTAGGTTCTTACGAGCAATGAGTTCCACAATATTTTGGTCCTGGTCATAGAAGTAGATGGCTTTGGCATTCCAGGCCCTAAAATCGATAATCTCATCTTGGTCGTCCTTCAATATAGAAAGTTTGGACTTAAGCCATTTCAATGCTTCAACCTCTTTATTGGCAGGGATATTGATCGCAAAATGGTATGGGGTAGCCTCTTTTTTTAATTCAAAATGGAGTAGGGTATTGCCAATTGGAAAAGTAACATTTTTCGGAGATTTCTTCACTATTTCCAATCCCAAAACTTGGGAGTAAAACTCGGCTTGCCCCTCAATATTGGAAGTATATAGTGTCAGTTCCAGGATCTTCATTCTTAGGTTATGTATTAGCCGGCAAAATAATCTGATCATAGATCAAACCTCTGCTTCCTCTAAGATAGCAAATCTTGAACATTCATCCCGCAATATAGGCTAGGGAAAGTACGGGAGCCTTAATTACAAATACTGCAGTTGGAATCCCCAACGAGCTTGCCCTCATTGTTTATTTCAAATTTACAGCAAGCATTAAAATTATGGATAAGAAGTGATTTAGCGCGCCTAATTCTTGCTTTTACGTTGGCCAAGCTAATTCCCATCATTTCTGCTGCCTGTCCCTGGGTCTTGCCCTGTAGGTAAACCAAATGAACCACTTCTTTGTACGGTTTGGGTAAATTGGTTACAAATCGATCAAAGCAACAGAAATCCTGGTAGCTATCGTATGTGGATGAAATTTCATTCAAAGGGCTTTGCAAGGTTTTGATGGCAAGGTTGTAATAATTGGCAATTTCATTTCTAACAATAGTAAATACCCAAGCCCTAACCTTTTCCGAGTCCTTTAAGGTGTCAATTTTTTGATGGATTTTAAGGAAGGCATTCTGAATTATTTCCCTGGTAGCTTCTTCATCCTTCACTTTTTTCAGAATAAAAAAGTAGATTTCACTATGGTGCTTTTTCCAAATGGCTGCCGTTTCAATCTTCATACCCATAATATACAAGGTTGGCCTTGAAAGACCAACCTTTTTTTAACAACATTCACATTTATTGCAATCGCATTTGCTGCACGGACAGTTTTTTTCCAAACAGTTGACACAATTACATTTGGTGCATTCGCACTGGGTACATTTACAATTATTCATTCCTAAAAGATTTTAAGTTTATTAAGTAGACCAAAACTTGCCTAAAAGGATACAAAAAAAGGTGTGTTTTTTTCTACATTATTTCAGCATGTGGAACAAGTTACTGGTTTATGGAGCCCAAAAAATATATTTTTTACAGGAATGCTCTCTAAAAATTTATTCAACTGCTAAGCCCACTTTCTTTGGGAATATAGCCATAAACAGTAATACCAAAACTCAGAATATTTTCTGTGTTAATCCCTTTGGTTGTATGGTGTCACTAGTGATCACTTCAAAATCTATTATGCCCAAAACCAATTCTTCCTGGGTAAGCACCTCCACTTTCCATAAGCCTTCAACTAAATTGTTTTTATAGGTGTAACCGCGATAACCGCCATCCCTACCACCAGTGATGTCATAACCGATATCCTCTATAATTTCCCATTCCTGGGTTGTATTATTAAACCATTTCCAACGATGAAATACCGATTTCTCCAAACTGGTCGGGGCAAATATGGACGAAAAAACATAGACATCTTCATTGGGCTTCTGTATGAATTTTAGTCTGTGTTTTCTCCAAAATACGTACCATTCATCAGTTTCATAGGTAACAAGGTAGTTATTGTTTTCTACCTTAACTTGATGCGCAACAATACCATTGCTCAAGGCAAAGGGTACTGGAGGGATAAGCCTAAAAAAATAGAATATATTGATTATTAGGTATATGGAAAACACTATTCCAATGAGTTTTCCCAGATGTATTTCGGCCCTTGTGCTAGGACTTGCACGATAAATAATAGCGATAAGTGCCAGGGTAGTAATTAAACTTATTAGACCCGAAAGTATAAATATATTGGGATTCATTTCCTTGATCAACACGGGTACCATAAAGGTGAAGAAGGTGAAACTGATAAAGAAATATACGCTGAACTGTAAGTACTTATTGGATATTCTTTTTTTTAAAATTTCATTGGCAAATAGTAATACAAGGAGTATGATCAGGAAGAAAACGGTTTTGGACATGGATACACTACGCGAGTAATAAATGACATAAGCACTGGAGAGACCACCGAAGAAAAATTGTATGGCCAAGGGATAATATTCCTTAAACCTTTCAAGTATGGTATTGTTCCATTTACCATCATCAGCTAGATTGTAGAGGTAGAGCGTAATGGTCAAGGAGGTCATATGAAGGCAGAGTACGCTAAGGTCATATAGCCGGTCTATGCGTCCTAAGGTAAGGGTGTCAAATATAAATCCGCCAATGAAAAATAGGATTGGAGCATATTTTTCATGCTTTCTTATAAATCTCAGTAATCCGTTATTCCTAAACTGTACCAAGCTTCCTTTCATCTCATTGTTAAGTACATAAAATTATAGCATTGAAAGCCATTGCTATGACCCGTATCAACAAGTTTTTACTTCTTTTACATTATGGATTACCGTAAAATAATTTTTAAGATATAATTACGGGTATCTTATTTTCCGCCGTACAACTTATAAACTTCCGAGCCGGCACTTAGAAAGGCTCCCGTGCCATAAACTTCAGTTTTGTCTGCCCAGGCCTTCCCAGGTGCGGCACCAATAGGCTGAACATAGCCCAACATTCCTTCATTGGTAACATGGCCCACCAAGGCGTTCCATCCCTTTTTTACGGCAGGGGTGTAGGTGGACTTATCCAAAATGCCTTGGTTTATGCCCCAAGCCAAACCGTATACATTAAATGAAGTTCCACTGGTTTCTGGAGTAGGGTAAAATTTTTGTCCCAATAAACTCATGGCCCAGTGGCCTTCTGGAGTTTGGATCTCCAGCAGTTTGGCAGCCATTTTTTTGTAAATATTCAGGAAATATTTGTACTCCTTGCTTTGTGGATCCAATTCGTTCATGATATTAACGAGTCCGGCAAACACCCAACCGTTGCCCCTTGCCCAAAATATTTTTGTACCGTTGTCCAATTTGCCCATATAACTTTCGTCCCTGTAGTATAGGCTTTCTTTTTTATCGAACAGGAAATCGGTGGTTGCCTTGAATTCGGTCATCATAAAGTCCAGGTATTTTTTTTCACCCGTAACATTGTACAATTTTGCCCAGACCGGAGGAGACATGAAAAGGGCATCGCACCAATTCCAACGATCCTGATGATAGGGAGTCTTCCAATGTAGGGAGCTTAGTGAAGGATGGTACATGATAAAATTAAACTGTTCCTTGGTAGGTTCTATCATATCCTTGTCCTGATATTTTCTATACAGATCAATATACATTTGTCCAACAGTATGATCATCGGCATGGTATTTTCTACGGTGTAATTGCCATTCATGTTTTTGCCCAATGTCTTTAAGCCACTCATAATACTTGTCACTATCGGCCATGGCGGCCCATTTTACCATACCTACATACAAGGCGCCATTGGTCCAGTCCAATGGGTGGTGCGGTTTATCATGTCCACTGTATAACCCCTGGTAATTGTCTATCTGCCAGTCGGCCACTTTCTTCATGACCTTTGTAACTTCGGTCGGCTTTATATCCTGGGCTTGTGTAATGGTGGTAAACGCAAATACTAAAAACGAC
Organism: Arenibacter sp. S6351L; assembly: GCF_023016025.1. NCBI lineage: Bacteria > Pseudomonadati > Bacteroidota > Flavobacteriia > Flavobacteriales > Flavobacteriaceae > Arenibacter > Arenibacter sp. S6351L. The sequence goes on from NZ_JALKBB010000024.1 coordinate 15,983, forward strand.
GTAAAAATGGTTGCTCTTCTCATTGATTGGTTAAATTATTATAGTGGATCATTGGTGTTGTACAGCATTAATAGCCTTCAATTTGTTATTTCCAAAGGTTTTAAATAATAAGGAAAATCCATTGTTAATGATATTAGTTGTCAATAATAATAAATATTCGGTTAAAATCTTTTTAATTAAATGGATATTATGGGGTTGTTATGACAATGATGCAATTTCAGTGAAAAATATATTACTTACATAATAGTGGCAATAGGGGGTGAGGCCGCAACCATTTAATCATGGAAGCCTGTTATTTGCACTTATTGGATAGGGCGGTTAAAACAGACATTGCCTTTTCAGAATCTTTTGTATCCACAAAAATATGGTCGTGATAATAACCGGCTATAACATTACAACTTATGTTGTTTTTTGCCAATGCTGTTGAAAACACGGCGGTTAGACCTACTGCTTCCAGTGAGGAATGAATTTTTAAGGTAATCCAAGAGGCTACATATTCATAGGGTAACTTTAATTCGTCTGCCTTATTTCTGGAAATTACAATGGTTGTCCCTTCCTTTTCCTTGAATTCACAGATGGTATCCTTTCTATCTATACGATCCAAGTTTTGTACCGTAGAAAATACGTATTCCCCTTGGTTCAGAACAGGGGACATTTCATTTATTAGTCTGGATATGTTGGTTTCTCCACCCATTAGTTTCAATTTTTAAGGTCAATTCAGATTTACAAAGAGTGGGAGCTGTAATTAGCATTCCGTTTAGCGACTCAATTTACACAAACTGAAAGAATAAGTCTTCAATATTTACGTAGAATTGCTGAATTAGTATTGATTTTCCTTGTTTTGAGTAATCTGTAATATGTCCGTTTGGATTAATACTTTATAAGTGCGAAGGTTAAAGTTTTAGGGGTTAGCAACAACCCAAATTGTCAGAACTTTTGTTTTCTTGTATAGATGGGCAAGAAACCGTTCCGTAAGAGCAATAAACACAACAATCTCCTTCCTTAGGTTTCAGGACCGTTTTACAATTGTCACATTCGTAAAAGAATTGACAAGCGTCCGTTGGCATATTTTCTATTTTTTTATGTCCGCAATTTGGACATGTAATTTCTGATTTTAATTGAATAGTCATTAGTGATCTTTTTTTGCGGTTACTGTGTAACCAGTAGCATTAATTGCACTTTCAATTTCTGTTTCATTGGTCTTGGTGCTGTCAAATTCAATGACTGCATTACCATTTTCGTAAGATGCTTTTGAGTTTATTATTCCGTCTAGTTTATTTACTTCGTGGTCTACGTTCGCTTCACAACTTGTACAGGTCATTCCGCTGATTTTAAATTCCTTTGTTTTAATATCAGCTTTATCAACTACCATAATTTGCTTTGCAGTATTTGGGTAAAAAATGCTTGAATAATAAGGGAAAGCTAACATTACAATCGCAAAAACAGTTATAATTCCCAAAAATGTTTTTGACTGTGCGAATTTTGGTTTCAGTTCAGTTTCACATTCACAATCTATTTCCTTTCGAGTCCGGATAGCCGTTGGGATTAGTTTTTGATACCATGCAAAAGCAAGTACTAAAATGGTGATTCCGATCAAAAAAGGTCTAAAAGGTTCTAACCATGAGAATGCAGAGGCTATTCCGCTAGTTCCTGCAACTAGGGCTAAAACGGGGGTTATACAACATAATGAAGCTGTAAAGGCAGTGAGTAGACCTGCACCGAATAATTTATTGACACTTTTCATACCATATTCAAAATTTTGTTTTTATCGAGGATCTTAAAAAATGGAATTAGTAATTTTTCGTATTCTGGTGTCAAGGAATAAAAAATTGTCTGTGCTTCTCGTTCGGTCTCAATCAGATTCCTGTCTTTCATTTTTCTTAAATGTTGGGATATAGCCGAGACATTCATACCAAGAATATCACTCAAATCACAGACACAGAGTCTTTTTTCTTCAGAGAGTAGATAAAGTATTTTGAGTCTTACGCTGTTTCCAACCATGGCAAGTCCGTTGGCCAAATAGTCGAACGAATCATTTAATTCAAGGACTAAGTCCTTACAACGACTTATTTGTTCAACATCGGCCTGTTGTCTAATACATGAATTATTTTCCATAAAACAAAATTACATTAATTTCTTATTTAAGCAAATACTAAAATAAAAATATATGATTTTGGGAGAATTTTGGCTTAGTCTAATCCAAGGTGTTAAGTATCGCTATCCAAAAAGAACATAGCTCTTACTAAGAAAAATAAGCTCTAAAATCCCCAATGAGTCACAGAGGAATTATTAGGAACCTACATTGATTTTATGGGCCTGTTGTTGCCCAATTAAAGCCAATTCCGTAGCAAGGAAACAATGTTCCTGTGTCATGGCCGTTTCGGTACGGTGCACCACATCGTTTACCAGTTGCTCACCATAGGGCATATAGATATTGGAACAATCGTAATATTTTGTTTCTTTTTGGTTCACTAAAAATAGGTGGTTACCACCCTCTCTCCCTGCAATGTCGATGTATTTTCGCATTTCTATATAGCCTTCCGTTCCCAAAATAAAGGTGCGGCCATCTCCCCATGTACCTAGACCTTCCGGTGTAAACCAGTCGATTCTAATGTAGCCGGTAGCGTGTGCACTTCTAACACTCATATCCCCAAAATCTTGATAAGTTGGATTATGCGAATTTTTAAAATTTCCTATTTGGGAAAAATTTACATCTGCTTGTTTGGAGTTGGTATAAAATAGAAATTGGTCACACTGGTGCGAGCCAATGTCACATAGAATGCCTCCAGCCTTGTTGGGGTCGAAAAACCAGTCGGGACGGGATTCAGGACGCATTCGGTGCGGTCCCAGTCCTATAGTTTGCACCACTTGCCCTATGGCCCCGGCACTGACCAATTCCCCAGCTTTTATGGAGGCCGGATTGCCTAAACGTTCGCTATACATTATGGAATAAATGCGCTGCGTTTCCCTTTGTACTTTTTTTACTTCATCCAATTGTTCCAAAGTAAGTATGCCAGGCTTGTCCGCCATAAAATCTTTTCCGGACTTCATAACACGAATTCCAATTGGCGCCCTTTCTACAGGAATGGCGGCGCTGGCCACCAGCTGAATTGAATTGTCCTCAATAATTTCATTTTCGCTTTTTGCGATTTTAACCTTGGGGTAGCGTTTAGTGAATTGCTCCAACAATTCGGGTTCCTTGGCGTAAACGGCCAGCATAGTACCTCCACCGTTGATGAGCGAGTCTACCATGCCATAAATATGGCCATGGTTCAAACCTATTACAGAAAATTTAATGGATTCTTTAATACTGTAAGGTTTATTGGGTGGCAATATGATTTCTTCCGGTCTCGCGGGGTTATGTAAGTTGTGGCCAAATATTTGGTTCGGAATCATGGAAGTAGCGGCTATTCCTGCTAGTGAAGCAAAGGATTGACCAATAAATTTACGTCTGTTGGATGGCATTTGTTTTTGGTTTAGGTGTCAAGTAATATAGCAATAAACTTTAGTTAATCCAGTTAAAAGGGAATTCTAATGCCCACTTTATATTCTAAGGGAGATCATTTATAATGGTAGAATCCAAAGTTTTTCGAATCTGTTTTGTTCATTAAGTGCTTATGGAACTATTCGCAATCAGACCCTTAATGTTCCTCGGAATCCTCTAGCCGCATAATAGGAATCGGCACCATTGTGATAAACAAATACATGGCCATACCTATAATCAGCAAAGAGTGCTCCTCCAAGTTGTCTAATATTAGACGGAGTCCGTATCCAACTAGAAGTTTTTGTATCAAATTCCCCCAGTTTTTGTAGTTTTCTATAGTCCTCTTCGGTCATAATGTTCACGCCCATAGCTATGGCCATGTCACAGGCATTTTGTTCGGGTTTGAATTTTTTTCTCGATTCTTGTGCCTCTTGATCATAACAGGCGCTTCTTCTTCCTACAGGGCTTTCAGCTGAGCAATCAAAAAAAACGTAATCACCACTTTCTTCATCAAAATCCACTACATCCGGTTCACCACCTGTTTTTTCCATTTCATAAAGGGACCAAAGTTTACCTGGGTTCTCAATCAATTTATTTTCCATAGCCTTCCATTCAAGGCTTTTATGCCGATGCATGTTTTTATGAAAACGGTCTTTTAAAACTTCCAGAATAGTGGTCTGTTCTTTTGTGGTTAATTTCTTTTTTATCATGATTGGTAGCATTTTTTATGGCCTTATGCAATAGGGGAGGGTTAACTCCTTTCTATGTAGGATGAAATTAAGCTATTTTCATCATTCAAGGAAGGTGTTTGGCAGCTTTTGGGTATAGCCTATCTCCCATAATCACCCTGTGCATAGGAAGCTACAATACTACTGTTCGGAGTTTTGCAGTTAGTGGGAAAGTCGAAAAAATAAATACATTTCGGCAAAGCATTGTCAAAGTCGATTTGTACCCAACCTTGACTACTACTACCAAAACCTGCATAACTATAATTGGCTTTCAAAGATTTAGGCCTCCCTTCATTGTCTTTGGAAAGTACGGAAACAGCTGAAATACTTCCAGGAGTATAACGATTGAACGACCAGGTTTTGGATTGGTTGGATACAAGGTCATCGATCAACTTAGTATAATCCTGGGATCCCGTAGGTCCCCCGGATTTTTTCATGGCGGCATATTTACTGCTACCGTCCATGCGGATTGAGGGTTTGTTCAGGGCAAACAATTTTAGGTTCTCCTCAAATCTTCGAACACCAGGACTATTACAGCTGTTTATCTTGAAAATCTGAAGCATATCATTTTTTAGACCTTTGGCCTGATGCATTAAATCAACAGAATTACCCATGGAATTTGGATCCAAGATCATTTCCATTGTAGTGCGTACGGCATCGGATCTTTGGATATTTTCAACCTCAATTTTGGCATTATACAAGTCTCGGCGGGCAAATAAGCCCGTGCCAACCCATTTATATTCTATACATACCCTGCTAAGCACATCACCATATATATTTTTTGAAACCTCTTCCACGGCGCATTCCTGTTCCAGAATTTCTACCTTGTCATCTGGAAGGTAGCTGGGACATTCTCTTCCAAAGGCCCTGAGGTATTGTTCAAAAATCATAAGGAATCTCATGTCCTCGCGTTTTAAATCAATATTTTCAAAATGACCTCTAAAAATATAATCGAAAAACTCGGCGTTGTACAAGCCGTCGGTATTAAATACCAACGATTGTGGAGGTGAGCTCTCTTTTTCTGAAGGGTGCGGAATTGAATGGTTATAGGAAGAAATAATAACAAATAGAAAACTTAGGAACAAAATCCGCATAAAATAATTGCTTTTCCACATGTGAAGCTTTGGTTGTTTTTAGACGAAAGGTCTGGATTAAATGATTGATTACATGATAAATATACAAATTATCATAAATTTATAAAATCCTACATGCCATTGTTTTTCGGTGGATTTTTCCAATTTATGTAATTCAAGTGTTCCATGTGGTGGCCCATAGTTTTCTGCAACTATTCCTGACTTCAAGCATTAAGGATAAGTACCTATGTATTGGCTCCTTTTTAAATCACAAATTGGAAATATGGCACTTAAATAAAATATACTCCCCTTCATTTGAAATTCCTTCGGTTACTGCCTCCCATCCCGACTTCAAATAAAAATTGACGCCTAATCTATTTTGTTTTAAACACTTTAAAGTAATGTCGAAATCGGCCTTTTCAATGACTTTGTTCAATAGCATGGTGCCAATGCCTTTACGTTGATATTGGTTGGAGATATACAGATGGTGAAGGAAGCTGTTCTGTAGCCATACCGAGGCAAAACCAACAATTTCTTTTTCCACTTTCGCTACCAAAATGTATTCTCCTTCAGTGTCATTGTTAAACGATGATTTGTTGATGGATTCCTTGGTCAGCCATGTAAAGGTAGTATTCCGAACTTCAAAATAGATTTGTTGAAGCTGTTCCCTATCATTTTCCTCAAAATCTGTTATCTCTACTTTCAAACTAAATCACAGTTTTATCATACATTTTCGACCCTATTGTTTCTATAATCAAGGGACAATCTTAATTGCAATTTTTTCGCAGACCCAACAATTAGGTATTATTCACACATCCACTTTTTTGGTTTACCCAACACTTCTCAAAGAACTGGTTGCACCTGCTTTTTCCTTCTTTAAAAAATGAATGAACAGCAACATGAATGCCGCACTGCACAATGCCAATAGGGCAATTATATACCAGGTATACCTATATCCCAAATTCGCCACTAAATTCATTCCGATACTGTGCCCAAAAATATGGGCTATGGAGAACGAAATGGAGTAATAGGCCATGTATTGTCCTTGGTTTCCCTTTATGGATCTATTTAGGGCCAAGGAATTGGAAAACGGAAATACGATCATTTCTCCAAATGACATAAGAATCATACCAATAATTAAGGCACCTATCCATCCGATGAGATTAATTACAATGAAGCTCATTGCCGTTAATAACACCCCAATAAGGATGAGTTTGGACATACTATTTTTACCGCCTTCCAACCATTTAATCAATGGCATTTCAAAAATAAAAATAAGAAAGCCGTTCAAGCCTAGGAGCAGGCCGATCTCTGCCTCCGTTAAATGGTGCACATCTTTGTAAAACAAGGGAAGGGTAGATAACAATTGAAAGAATGACAGCCCAAACAATGCCATTGCCACCAAAAGGATCATAAAGGCCTTATCCGTGTAAGCCTCTTCTGGATTTGCCACCTTTATTTGCTCAATAACCTTTGCTTTTCTAGGATTAAGAATTTTTAATAATAAAATACCCGCAATAAAACAGGTAATGCCGTCTATCCAAAACAGTCCCCCGTAACTTAGGGCAAAAATAATGAGGCCACCCAAGGCAGGTCCCGCAGAAAAACCTAAATTTATGGCCAACCTGATCAGCGTTATGGAGCGCGTTCTATTTTCTGGTTTACTATAGGAGCTTAATGCTACAAACATGGCCGGACGGAACATATCTGCGATGGCCATTAGAACTAAGACTCCAACACAAAAACCAACAAATGTTGTAATGTACTGTAAGAGGATAAATGAAACTCCTGAGGCCAATAAGCTTATTACCATCACCTTGTAATAGCCTATTCTATCCGTTAATTTTCCTCCCAACCAAGAGCCGATCACAGACCCCAAGCCGAAAAGTGCCATGATCCAACCCACATCCGAAAGGCTAAAGTTTAAACTTTGGGTAAGGTATAGGGAAAGAAATGGTATAACCATGGTACCGGCCCTGTTAATAAGTGTAATAAGTGCCAGCCACCAAACTTCTCTGGATAGTCCATTAAAGGTGTTAAAATAACTGGATAATAGCTTTCTCATTTTTGTCGTTAATTTTTAATCCCACTTGGTATAATGGTATATTCCTACATTGGTGATCGATACGAGATAATTGTTACAGATTATCATCCCAATAATAAAAATTTGATTCCTTGTTCAACGCAAATCCGGTTTTTGAATATAGATTATTGCCCTTTAATTGAATATTTTCGTTTCCAAAAACATCCCGCTGGCAGATGTCTCTTTTACTAATTGCTTGGTCCTTTCAATTAAATGTTTGGAGATTGAAAGTACCCCTTAATTTGCTTTTACCAATAAATCATCCAATAACCATAACCTTTTTATTCCCGTAGATGAAAATAATAGGTAAAGTTGCGTGAAAGCGGTTAATTAGTATTATCCCTGATATACTGTACAAATTTACCCTACCATTGATTTATTACAGTAGGTGGCTTTCTCAAAATCCCTGATGTTTATGGAAATAATGGGAACTTCGGGAAACATTGATTTCAATTCAGAAACTATTTTTTTTGATAAATCTTTTTTTTCGGGAATGCTTCTTCCTTCCATAATATTGGCGAAAACGTGCATAAAGTCGTCCCTGGTATTGCCTATCGTATAGTATTCAAAGGGATTGATCCTTACCTTGATGTCCCCGGCTTCAAAAAGACCGGATGCTTCAGCGGTATCATAAACCCTCTGAATGATTTCGTTAGGAGCTTTTTTGTTTAAAATGTTTTGCGAGCAATCAATTACAAAGTGTGGCATACTATTATTCTTTAGATTATTTTAGGCAAGTCCAACCTGCTTTATAAGGAGGTTGAACTTGCCATACTTTTTTTCAATTCTATTTGGTCAGGCAGTTTGGAATAATTCTTCCTTGGTCTTTCTTATTTTTAATCTATTCTGGGATTTATCGGAAGCGGATCTATACCCTACAGGGGCTATCACGGCTGCATTAAGGCCCAGTTCATCCAATCCCAATATTTGATTATAGGCCTGGTTGTCAAAGCCTTCCATGGGACATGCGTCTATTTTTAGCTCGGCACAGGCAATAAGAAGATTGTTCAAGGCCAGATAGGTTTGCTTTTCCGACCAACTTTTTCGTTCCTCTGCCGACATCTTGGCGATGATTGACTTAATGGATTCTCCATATTGTTTTATCCCATCGGAAGAATTGCCCTGTGTAGTGATAATTCGTTCTACATAATCGTCTACATGCCTATCATAATCTAGGGTGTAATTACAAAAAACAAACAACTGGGATGCGTCGGTAATTTGCGATTGATCCCAAGAAGCTTTTCGCAGTGCTGCCCTGATTTCATCGTTTTCAATGATCAATACTTTATAAAGTTGTAGGCCATAGGATGATACGGAAAGCCTTATGGCTTCTTTTAGAAATTCCAAGTCTTGCTTGCCTACCTTTCTTTTTGGGTCGAACATTTTGGTGGCATATCGCCAATTAAGGTGATCAATTAAATTCATTTTATACTGTTTTAATGTTTTACAAAATTTTGAATAAGGAAATCTTCTTGAAATCCGGTTTTTAGATATAGTCCTTTTGCCATGGAAGACGCTTGTAGGGTGGCATAGATTGCACCTTGCTTCTGGGCCAGGTACAACACATAATTAAGTAGGTCTGCGGCATATCCCTTTCGTCTATGGTCCGGGACAACACCAATGGAATGAATGCCTGCCGTATTGGGATTATCTCTATAAAGAACAGCTGTCCCAATAGATCGGGATCCATGGTTCCCAATGAGATAGTCCACCCGACCCATGGTGAGTTCTACTGTTTTCGGGCTGATAAAGTATCCAAAGGCTTTAAGGAAAAGATTGGACCACAGTACAGCGGAGCTGGCATCGCTTACCTTTTGGAAGGATAATCTATGCGTTCTATTGTGGGTGCCATTCAGCTGTAAGGACATTCCGGTCAATTCATTTTTTAAGGAGAAACCACGGGACTTTAATAGTCCTTCCGGCACAATGTTTTGCCATATGGGAATAGTGATGCCGTCACTTTCACACCTAGTAAGGATTTCCTCCAATAGCTCTTGGGTTGGAGGCCTATGAAACCATAATTTATTAGGCCAATCTGATTCTACCACGGTGCTGATGGCGTAATTGGCATCGCTGATAAATGTACCGTCCTTAAGGCCTGCGAAGCTCCATAAGCTTGTAAGATTTTTAATGTTTGCTGTAATCAAATCCATAATCATTAATATTTTATCAGTATTACTCCTAAGGTCATCACTATCATTCCCATAACTTTTTTAATGGTCATGGGTTCCATGGGCATTCCGAACCAACCAAAATGGCTCGCTATCGCTGCAAAAATTATTTGACCACTTAGTCCAAAAATTACCGCTGTAGATATCCCAATACGTGGAATGATGTAGTAAAAGAGCGTAACTGCCAAGAAACTTAAAGCCCCTCCTGTAAACCACATATAGGTGGGTATAGATTGTATTTGGTCTATACTTGGAAGTTCGCGGACGGTCATGAAAACTGCAATTAGTGTAAAACTTGCACTCATTACCAAGGCAGCGGTGGTAGCTAGCAAGGTGTTGTTTAGCAGTATCCCGAGCCTAGCGTTAATTCCACCCTGGATTACGACCAAAATACCTACCGAAAACGAGAGAAGTAATAGTGATGAATTGTTCATGGCTTACTTTTTTGTGTTAAAAGGGATGGCAAGGGGCCGCATTGGAGATCCGCTTGCACCCCTTAATTTTAGGGATGCCGCAATAAATGCAAATTCATAGACCTCATCTTTGGATAGCTCTTCCAAGGATAGCTGCTCTATGAACATTACCCCTTTTTCGGCGAGTAGATAGGTGTGCACAGGTACCCAATTGTCTTCCCGTTCTGGCGGAAATGCCTCAAAACTAAGGTTATCGGCACCCAAGAGCATAATTCCTTGCTCTTCTACCAACCACTTAACGGCCTCAAGGCCAATACCTGGATAGTTATCTAGGTAGTGTGAGGCATCTTCGTAGAATTCGGCTTGGCCGGTTCTGATCAAAACAACATCCCCGCTCTTTAGCTTTATACCCTGTTTTTTAAGAGTGAGCTGTAAGTCTTGGGAGGTGATGTGATAGTTTTTTGGAAGGGGTCCTTTTGCATCCGCCACATCCAAGAGTACTCCTCTGGCAATAATTGGAGGAATAGTTTCTGCTCCGGTCTTCTTCCAGCCTTTGTTTCCTAGGTATTCCTCTGGGGTAAATCCGTTCCATATTTTCCCATCCAGGCCAAAGTGGTTCAGGGCATCTATGTGTGTGCCCATATGGGTATACAAGGAGATGGCGTCCCCGGTATAGCTTACCTTTCTGTTCATTTCCTCTCCTAGGCCATTGGGATTGTCCACTATAGTGCCGTGTGGTGTATGTGTAAGCCAATACTGGTATCCCGGATCTCCCAGCGAATGAAAACTGGGCATCCCAACAAAGTATTCTACACTGAGGTCGTAGGTCTTTCCAGAGGATATTTTGGAGAGTACCTGAAGCTTTGAAGCTTCGGTCATCATATTTAGGGTGCCAATTTGATCCTGTGGTCCCCATGGGCTTTTACCCACTGTTTCTTGTTGTTGCCCTCTCAACATTAACTGAAAAAAGAGCAGGACTGTAATTAAAATGTTCGTTCTTTTCATGGTTTAAATAATTTGTTTGTGCAAATATTAAAACCATGTGGAACTATTTCATTAAGGTATCTTAAGAACGCTAATAATCCCTTATGTTTTTCCGGATGGAGCTTAGGTGCTCAGGGGTCACCCCCAAGTAGGAGGCAAGCATATATTGAGGAATCTGTTGTTCTATGTCTCTGTATCGCTCAATAAACTCAAGGTAACGTTGCTCGGCAGACTGACTCATATTATTGATCGTTCTTTCCTGTAGGGCAACATAGCCATTCTGTGTTTTGATACGGAAAAATCTATCCATCATATGGATTTTATCAAAGAGTTCATTTAATCTATCCCTATGTATTTGAAGTACGGTACTCTGTGTAATGGCCTGAATGAAGAATGTTGCAGGTTTTTGGGTGAGATAGGCATACAAGTCGTTGATCCACCATCCACTTATCCCAAATTGTAGAATATGTTCAGCACCCAATTCATCTAGGTTATACAGTTTTACGCATCCTTGGGAAATGAAGCGCATATGGTTGGAATATTCCCCGCTTTGAAGTAAAAATTGTTTCTTTTTAAGATGGACCGGTTCAAACGATTTCTGGATCAGCTTGGATTCATCTTCGGTAAGAGGTACTAATTCCTTAATATTTCCAATGAGGAGGTCATTCATTATTCACAGATTGGATTACACTTAAATTTATAAAGTTAAACGTCGAATAAAAATATTATCAGTTAATTTCTATAATCAAGGCGGTATTGTCATGATCTAAATAACCGTGACGGTTGATTGGAATAAAAATAGTTAATTAAGGTAAACGACCATAATGCTGTTGATCTTTTTCGGTTTATATGTACCCATTGTTATTTCTTATGGTGTATGTGGGAATTTAAGTTTTAAGTATAGACGGGAAATTTTTTTTTTGTTCTTTATCCATTTTTATTCAACTAATCCAAGCTATAGTTCCACAATTTTTAAATAGTCAGCTTTTGATATTGTTGTATCGCTTTAGTAAAGTTGCCCTCCCCAGTAAATTGGGATTTATCGGTTCCAATTCTCCTTGTCTATCCGAAATATATTGAAGGATTTTATCTTTTTTTCGAATGTCATTCCATTTCTCAAAGCGACTTTTTCAGAGCTTAGGTTATCTATGTGAATCATAGAGATCAATGAATCAGCAAAATTATTCTCAAAAGCATAATTTTTACATTTTTTAGCAGCTTCAATGGCAAAACCATTTTTCCAAAACTCTGGAAGGATAGAGTAACCTATTTCCAATCTCTCCCTATTTTCAATGTTTTGCACTAGGAGCCCGCATTGACCAACAAGTCGGTTTGTTTTTTTATCGATCAGCACATTCATTCCGCCCAGATCATTTTCGTATCTATGAAAAGCTTTGTCGAACCAAATCTGGCATAATTCCAGTTCCGTTAGTTTTGGATCAAGGTCTAAATATTCCGCAACATTATCTGCCTTAAATAAATGCACCCAAGAATCGAAATCCTCTGATTTAAGTAGTCTAAATTTTAGCCTTTCGGTTTCCTGTCCTGTAAGTAGGTATTTCATTTGTCAGCAAGTGTAACACAAAGATAAAGGATCATGGTAAATATGTCTTTTATAGCCTTAGTATAGTAAATCCAAATTATTTCTGTAGTTCGGATACTATTGGTGTAAAGCCCAAGAAAGGCTTCATAAATACAAGGCTAGGGTTGAAACCTATTCTTAGAAAAACAATTGAAAAAAGATGGAAGACAAAAGGCGAATTTTTTAAACAGTCATTGATTATGTGGATCAGGTCACCAAAGTCCAAATTTATTTATTGTCTTTTCTTGCAATTGAAATTCAGTAAATAATTAGGTGCAAACAAAAAGAGAAATGAAAAAGGATCTACAGTGAATTAAATTTCTCAGAAGATATTTCCTTATATTTAATGGTTTGTATATCGCATGACATATTTGGTGAATATCAAAACACTTTAATAAAATAGTTAATGAGTATGAACCACTTCAAAAAATCAATAAAATCAATTGTCCTTATTTCCCTAGTTGGTTTAAGTTTTCTATTCAGTTGTAATTCAGTAAAAATTAAGGAAAATTCCAAAAAGCAGTTTACTGTTGCTCCGGATTTATTTAATCGTAGAGCAATGGTCGGACCTCAGGAGGATGGTAGCCATGTAGTTGCTACTTCACAAATAATAAATCCTGCTGGTAATACGGTAGTTTTTCCTGGAAGGCCTACTGATCTTGCTTTAAATAATGCAGAAACTATTGTAGCTGTAAAAAATAAGAGTGATTTGACATTCTTGGATGTAAACAGTCAATCCAATATACAAACATTGGAATTGCCCAAAGGCGGTAATACATTTGCAGGTATTGAATGGACGTCAAATGATTCTATTGTTTGGACTACCGACACCGAGGGTGTTTTAAGGTCGGCCATATTGGGTGAGAATGGGTTTAATTGGCATAAAGAAATTAAATTAAAAGGTCCTGAAAAGGAAGATAACAACAGGTCTTATCCTGGTGGTTTTGTTATTGATGAAGCCCAAGATTTGATTTATGTAACCCTTAGTCGCAATAATAGTCTTGGAATTGTGAACACAAAAACAATGGAGTTGGAAACGCAGATTCCTGTTGGAATTGCTCCATTTACTGTAATTATAAAAGATTCAAAGGCTTATGTAACCAATTGGGGAGGGCGCACTCCAAACTCGGAAGATATAACAGGGTTAACCTCTGGGTCAGATGCTGTTATTGATCCCAAAACGGGTATTGGTTCTTCAGGAACGATTACGGTAGTTGATTTAATAAGTAGAACGGTGTTGAAGGAAATCGAAGTTGGTTTGCTTCCATGTAATATGGTATTGTCAAATGACGCGTCAAGGTTATATGTTGCCAATGCCAACAGTGATGTCATATCTGTTATTGATACCAAACAGGATGTAGTATTAAAATCCATAGAAACAAAACCTAGTGCAGAACTACCTTTTGGGAGTGCTCCCAATGCTCTTGTTTTGGATCCATCAGGGAAATTATTATATGTAGCCAATGGCGCTAATAATTTACTTGCCGTAATAGACCTTGAAACAGATAAAGTAACTGGATTAATCCCTACAGGATGGTATCCAGGGGCCGTTGTTATGAATAAAGCCGGGTCAGGGTTAATCGTGGCTAATGTAAAAGGCACTGGAGGTAGATGGGAAGAACGTTCTAAAATTCCTAAGGGAGGTTATAACTCACATGATCATATGGGGTCTGTCTCCTTTATACCGGTTCCTGGAGAGGTGGAGTTAAATAGCTATTCATTGCAGGCGGCCTCTAATATGAGACTTCCAAAAATAATTAACGAATTGAATATTGAAGCTGCTGAAGAAAAAGTGGTGCCTTTGCCAACCCGTCCGGGAGAAAAGTCTGTATTTAAACATGTGCTTTATATTATTAAAGAAAACCGCACATATGACCAGGTATATGGAGATCTTCCTCAAGGCAATGGAGATGCCGGTTTATGTCAGTTTGGGAGGGAAGTAACCCCCAACCAACATGCTCTTGCAGAGAAATATGTTTTGCTGGATAACACTTATTGCAATGGAGTGCTTAGTGCCGATGGACATATGTGGGCTATGGAAGGATTTGTTACCGATTATCTCGAAAAAAGTTTCGGAGGTTTTGTTAGAAGTTACCCCTATGATGGAGATGATGTCTTGGCATATTCTTCGGGCGGTTTTATATGGGATAAAGTTTTAGATGCAGGACTTTCTTTTCGCAATTATGGCGAATTTGTTGCTGCGGATATAGAACCAAAAGATGCCACCTGGACCCAGCTTTATAACCAATTTAAAGCAGGTACCAATGAAATAAAGATCAGGGCAACTACAGAGGTCAAGTCTCTGGAGCCTTATCTTTGCCCAACCTATGTTGGATTTCCGGGAAAAGTACAGGATGTTTACCGCGCAGCTGAGTTTATAAAAGAATTAAAGGAATTTGAAAAGAACGATAACTTTCCGAATTTTACAGTAATGCTTCTACCTAATGATCATACAGTGGGTACCAGAGCTGGATATCCTACACCTAGAGCAACTGTTGCAGATAATGATTTGGCGTTAGGGCAAATAGTAGAAGCGGTAAGTCATAGTAAATTCTGGGCAGAAACGGCCATTTTTGTTATTCAGGACGATACTCAGGCAGGTTTAGATCATGTAGATGGCCGCAGAACAGGTGCCTTGTGTATAAGTCCGTACACCAAAAGGGGAGAGGTAATAAGCACTCACTATAATCAAAATAGCTTTCTCCGAACTATGGAATTGATTTTGGGATTATCGCCTATGACACAATTTGATCTATTAGCGGAGCCATTGGTCGATTGTTTTACCAGTGAGCCAGATTTTTCTCCCTATACAGTGATACCTAATAATATTAAATTGGATGAGATGAACCCAGAGTTGTCTTCGATTTCTAATGAGAAACAATTGTATTATGCACAAAAATCAATGGAAATGCCACTAGATGATATTGATGAGGCAGATGAAAGCATTTTTAATAGGATAATTTGGCATTCCATAAAAGGCTATGACGTAGAGTATCCAATTTTGGTCAATAATAAGGATAAATAGAAAATTAGAGATTTACTTTCGTTCCCTTAGCAAGTTTTGTAATAAGTTACATTCGGAGTTAAATCAGCAGATAATAGTTGAATCCAACCCGTGTAGGTCTTGAGTTTTATTTCCTCAAAATTACCTTTACTGGAACATGGGTGATCACTATATTTGGTTACAATAACTTTGCACCATAATCCTTTGACTTCTTGGGTAAGTTTTATTTCCAATAAATCTCCTTTCAAATCTAAAATTAGTTCAGAATTTTCTGAAGGATTTTCCCTTAAATGGAGACCAGGTTCTTTTGCATAGTACCCAATTACTTCCGGACTTTGCTCAATGAGGTATTGCATCCAATTAACAATTTGCAATCCCTTATCTTCCAACTCTGCTACTTTAATCCAATAGCCATTTTGTAATTTAACAAAATTTGGATGTTCATCAATGTATAGCAGAGCTGTAATGTCATCGCCTATTATTTTTATATTTGGATGTTCTATTGGTTCTAATCCCCCTTGCGCTTTAATGAATATTCCCTTTGATTTATTTTGACGATCTTTTCCGGAGTCTTGAACAATTCTTCCTTGAACTTCACCATTGGGTTTGTTATAAATCTGGATGCCAGACTCCGGAACATAAGCACAACAAAAATTAGAGACGTTAGCTTCTTTGGGTACAATTAGACCCTTAGTAATTTGGGCATAAAAAGATTGACTTAAAGTGAAAACGGCAATAAAAAGGAGTTTTAATTTCATTGGGTTACAAGTTGAATCTGAATAAAAGGATTGCCCTTTGGCTCAATAATCATTTATAAAAGGCGTGCAGCCTATTGTAAAAACTGACCTAAAAGTATTATTTTTTAAGTGAACTACTGTATATCTATGAGAAAGACATTTAAGCCAATAATACTTCTTGAGCATTAGACTTGCGCTTTTTGCATAGCAGAAGTTATTAATATGACCCTTAATTTCTTTGGGTTAGATTTAATCACCGCACCTATTAAAATATTTTTCCGTAACTTATTGTACACTAAACATATACGATCATGAAAATTAAAAAGGAAAGCATTCCGACCACCATGCAAGCACCAGGTACTACAATGCGGGCTCAACCTGATTTTGGAGGAATGACCGTTTGTTTCAATGAATTACCAAAGGGCACCGATTTCACACCACTCTTACAAGGTTTGAATAATGACAGTTGTCATTGTCCTCATTGGGGATATATATTGGAAGGTGCTTTGTTAGTTATCTATGATGATGGAAAAGAAGAATTACTCGAGAAGGGAGATGTTTTTTATATGCCATCAGGACATACGGCTATAATTCAGAAAGATGTTAAAATGATTGATTTTAATCCAACAAAAGAATTCAACGAGGTAA
This sequence comes from Arenibacter sp. S6351L, assembly GCF_023016025.1. NCBI lineage: Bacteria > Pseudomonadati > Bacteroidota > Flavobacteriia > Flavobacteriales > Flavobacteriaceae > Arenibacter > Arenibacter sp. S6351L. The sequence continues at coordinate 32,890 of NZ_JALKBB010000024.1, forward strand.
TTACCCATGTTGGAAAAAAAATGGCTGAATTAGGAGGATAAATCTCATTCAATTTAACTCCAGCTATAACAGGGCAGGTTAGTAGAATTAATATACTACGATATTTTTTATTAGTATATATTGGAAACGAAATTCCAAAAGCAGCTGCTCCTGAGAACTGTTTCATACTTGGATGAAAATAATAGGTGAAAGCAATATCAAAATTGTGGTTGGGTCCCAATTCCAATCCAATAGAGCAGGGGACGTGAACAATTTTGTGGGGATTTCATCTAAATGTACAGGTGGTTTTACCAGTGCCTTTTAAGTAGTCCGTATTATAGTTTGGAAGTTTTTTGTTACAATGACTACCTATCATATCTGTCCCACCGATTCTTCCAATCATTCATTACATTATATCGCCATTTTCCTATAGTCATTTGGCATTCGGCAGGAGATTTGTCAAGATCAATATAGTAATTGGGATGAGTATTTTTGTCTGAATGCCTAAACTGTCCGCCCCAACTTTCTTGGGTGGGGTCATCAACGTTTCCCACACCACCAATTATAGGAGACATTAAATATAACAGTGAAGGGCTATCTCCTTCCTTTAAACTGTTTTTGGGATAATTGGCCAATGGAAAGACATCACCGCATTTTTCTTGAAACAAGCCATCGTGGGTAGAGCCGTGGTTACGAATATTGAAATCGGTGAAACTGGTATAGGACCATTCTCCATCTTGAATTCCGGACTGATAAACACCACGAAAAGTTTCATGTTTGCCCCTTGGAAGGATTCCGTTTTCAATCCACCATAATTCAGGGTATTCATTTTCCATGAAGGTATATACAAAATTCCTGCTTACGGGGTCATGTAGGGTGTTGGAAGAACTGATATAGTAGATCCTTATTTTATCGGCAATGTCAGGAGCATCGTAAAGTGCCTGGGCAGTTGTTGTTAAACTTCCCCACACCAATATCCATATTGGACTTTCCTTCGTATAATTTTGGGCTGTTTTAATTATCCATTCAGAACCTTCTGTACTTTGGTTATCCGAAGGACCTCCTGGTTTTTTCGCTCCCGATTTTATGATGGAGAGCAAATCTTCCTCCCGCATTAATTGTCGGTAACCGTTTTTACGCAAATGTTCAACATCTATCCTCTTGATCCAATTTTCAATGAGCCTTGTATGTTCTATGGTATCCCAAGGGTGGTGATCAATATCTGAATTGGGCGTTGCTACAATACCTTTTATCTTGATTATATCAGAATAATGCACAGCTCTGAACAATGATTGTATATCATCGGGATCACCTCCCAGATCTGTATCAATAATGACATCAAAGGTTTTGTTTGATGTTGACTCTTGTGCATTCGCAAACAAGATGGTTGTCAACATAATCAGGATATATACCCTATAATATCTCCCAATCTTGGATATTCTTTTCATTTTCAATTGTTTATGAGGCTATTGTGTCTTCCAAATAAGGGTTCCATTTAATAGAAGTAGCGGTATTTAAGTATCAATCTTGAGGTCTTAAAGACAGATGTTTAATTGAAAATAGTACGTTAAAAAATTTGTTTAATAAATACATCATCAATTAAATAACTCGAAAGCTTTTGTTTTTCATCGGCACCCTTTAAGGGTGGCATTTCCAGTTCGTTGGGAGTCTTCCTGCTTGGTATATCGCGATAAGCCCCCGTTCTAAATGAAATTCTTTCAGCAGATTTTACAGCCACTACTGCAGCTAAATTATCTGCTACTGGCTTATCATTGATAGTAAGGGAATAGGAACCCAAGCCACGGCTGTCATAATTTATTTTGCAGGAATACCATTTATTGACCTCGAACTTCAGTAAAGACATCATTTTAGCCCCATTTGCAGCCTTAATATAACCATCCGTGTCAAATGATATTTGTACAGGTCTGTTGCCATAACGGTCAGTAATGTCAATATCGAACTGGGTAGTATCCATTGCTTTAACTTTCAACTTAAAACTTGCTGTAACTACTTTGCTTTCTTCAAAAACACGTATCGCCCTGCAATAATCATATGGGTCCATGTCCTTCATTTGCAAACATTGATTGCCGTTGTCTTCTTTGATCAAACTTGCTTTTGCCCAGATTGGCGAATAAATGTTCCAATCTGTAATATGTCCAATGATGTCCATATTTTCAAAGTCATTGGTAATGTCTTCGTCCACTTTGTATTTAATAGGTGTAGGAATACGGGATACCCACATATCCTCTTTATTCATGCTGTAGGTCATCCACATGTCCGTACCTGGAGGGTTTCCATTACCTGGCGTAATGCCTCGCATATAACAGGGGCCGAAATCTTTCCATATGCCATAGAATCGCCTGGCAGGAACTTCTCCTTGAACGAGCAGCAGATCATCATAGAGAATACCGTCATCACTACTTATAATTGCCATGGGAAAACGATACTCCGATTGATCTACAGGGTTATATGAAATTGCATATCTGTCATCTTCTGTTCTTTGCCCCCACATTTTACCTCCGGACATGACTAAAGAATTTACTTTCACAGGGTCTGAAAAGGTAATACCCCCATCGTTGGAAAGTGATGCAAAGGAGTGTTTAAAAAGTCCCACTATCTTTCCATCTTTCCTTACATGCCAATTAAAAGCCTGTTCAGAATTGTTGAAGGTGTAAAAACCATCAACGCCATTATCCTCTTCAAACCATTGTAGGGTCATTAATTTATCTTTCAAAAGAGAATCGCAAGCTTCTAAAAATCCTTTATCTGTTGATTTTTTAAAGAATGGATATGAGGTGTTGGATTCATTCCAATTTGTTTGGCTATCATACCTTATAAAATAGATGGGACCCAAGCTCCCATCTTTATAAATTTCGCGTACTACACGCCCTATACCATTTTCCCGGAACGGATCTTCCGTGTGACCATAAAAAGCCAAGGTCAGCAATCGGCCATTGGGTGCAACATAAAAGCCCATTCGCTGATGCATCATATAACCCGTTGATCCCTCCGGGATTTTAACTCCTTCCTGAGCTTTGTAAGGAGGAAAAATCACTTTGGGAAAACTCCAGTCTTTTCCATTCTTGGAAGTAATCAACATTGTTTGCACGGGTGATCTATGCTCATCGGCTTCACCACTAATATATTGTTGGTAGAATTGACCATTCCAATAGGCTAGGTTGGACGCATGACTATATGTCCATCCATATCCATCACTTAACTCTGGATGTGTACGGTTTGCTCGAAAGGTTTGAATATTTTCGACACCAATGGCATATCTTAAGCCCGCTTCGTGGGTAAAGGGGTCAATATGTGTGCCGCCAATGTAGCGTATAGGTTCGTTTTCACTGCCTGTTTGGGCTTTCGAAATTTGACAAGACATTATAATTAGGAAAATAACACAGTTTATGGCTATTATTTTCACTAGAGTAGCTAAATTTAAAATTGTAGTTGGGTATCCAGCTTTCATTGGTATGTATAAAGATTAATCATTTATTTTATTCAATTTGTTCAGGGTTTTTACCATCCAAGTTTACTCTTAGATTGTTTAAACCTTCAAAGCGCTGGTTACAACGTGGTGACCGGACAAATATTTTGAATCTAAGATAGCAAATACCAATTAATTACTTTTACCATTACTTGATTAGCAAAATGCATGGAAAAGTAAAAATACATTGGAATGGATATTAAGCTGATTTTGTAGTTTGCAGTGCCAACTAGAGTGTTTATGGAGAATGAAAGAAAATAGAATAAAAAGAACAAAGAAGCCTTGGCCCACCAAAGCGGCTATGGAACAGGTTTATGAAATGAACCTGTGGGGCGGAAACGAATCTGATTTTTATTCCGGCGCAGGGTCACATCACCCAGAAATAGTAAACCCTTATATAGCTGTACTAACATTGTTCTTGAGCTCGTTTAAAGAACCCTTAACCGTATGCGATTTAGGTTGTGGGGATTTTAATGTTGGAAAGGAATTGGTAGGGCATACCAGGAAGTACATAGCCATAGATATAGTTACAGGGCTTATAGCCCGTAATAGGGAAAAATATAAGGCAGATAATTTGGAGTTCCATTGTTTGGATATCGCACTTGATGAGTTGCCTTCTGGGGATTGTGCTATATTGAGACAAGTGCTTCAACATTTATCCAATGAGGAAGTACAAGGTGTAGTGGGCAAGTTGTACAATTATAAATATGTTGTTTTAACGGAACATTTACCTGAAGGGGATTTTGTACCCAATAAGGATATTATTTCTGGACAGGGAATTAGGTTAAAAAAGCAAAGCGGTCTAAACTTATTGGCCCCACCATTTAATTTAAAAGTAAAGGAAAAAAAACCATTATTATCCCATGTTTTAAATGATGGTAAAGGGGTAATAGTGACTACGCTTTATAAAATATAATAGTATTAAATCTTGTTGATGTACAAGGTAGGTGGCCCAACCAAAACACTCTGCACCTTTAGTGCAGAGTGTTCTGGTTAATTGTTGGCAAGCTTTACCGGACATCCAATAGCCTTGGTAAAGCTGGGATTTGGTTTTTCGTCCTTTTCCAAAGCTTTAATGGCATTTTCAACATATTTTACCTTTACATCTTCAGCAGATCGGGCATTATCATCAATAGTGCCTATATATTGTACCTTGCGTTCTTTGTCCAATATAAACACGTGTGGTGTTCTTACAGCACCATATTGCGGTGCTATTTTTTGTCCTTCATCTGCCAAATAAACAAATGTAAACCCTTTTTCCTTGGCCCTTTTTTGCATTGCCCCATAACTTTCATTTTGGTTGGATTCACTTACGTTGGGGTTGATGGCTATTACAGAATATCCTTTGGGAGCATATTCATTGTGCAGGGCAATTAAACGATTCTCATACATTTTAGCGAAAGGGCACTCATTGCAAGTAAAAACTACTATGTATCCTTTGGCATTTTTTATGTCGGATAAGGAAAACATATTTCCATTTACATTTTTAAGTTTAAAATCAGTGGCAACATCTCCAATTTTATAACCTCCAATTTCTTCCAAGGTCTTGGTTTGTTCAGGATTATGCCCGCCGCCACGAGGTGGACCTTTTCTGTCTTGGGCGTAGGAGCCAACAGTTATAAGGAAACTGCTCGCCATAAGTATTGCCGTAAAAAATACATTGTTCGTTTTCATAGTTAATTGTCTTTTATAGTTTTATTTATTTCGTTTTCTAAATCTTGAAGATTTGCAAAAGCGCGTTCGTGATAGGAGCGATTTTTGTTATTGAATATAATGGTAAAGGGTATTGCTCCAGACCAATTTGGGTCTATCTTGTCTATCCAACTGTTGGCATCGGGGTCATCCAACAACACAACTTTAGATGTAATCCCCTTTTTCTTTAAAAATGGTTTTAGTTTGGTTTCGATATTTTCGGGAAAATCAAGACTTACCAATAGAATCTCCACATTTGGATTATTGGCTTCATACTCCTTAAGTATAGGTAATTCTTTTACACAAGGAGCGCACCACATGGCCCAAAAATTAACTATATGGACCTTATCGGAATTGGTATTTAAAAGAGGTTTTAAGGATTCAAAATTGTAAATAGGGATATCTTCATTGCTAGACAAATAGGTCGATTCCAATTCTGAATTTTCTGTAATAAATCCATAGCATAGGGGAAGAAAGGAAACGGCTAAAAGAAGGATACTCTTTTGTAACTTCATCTTAAATAAATATCGTCAAGTTTTTCATTTATAATTTTAGACTATTAAAAATAGCAAAGGTTTAGCCTGCCTTGAAGTTTTTTTTATCTCCAATGCTGTGAAATTATACTCTCTATTTTCTAACTGTCCAAAGCCAAACCAAGTGGTAGGAGGGAGGTTTATTTGCTAAACTTAAATCATAAGATATTAGCGAAGGCTTTGGTAATTGATCGAGGCATTGGCAACATTTAGGTTTTACCCTATGCAGTGGCTTGGTTGCCATGGTCCCGGTTTACGATTCAGGAAAATCCGTCCAAATTTTCCGCATTACTTAAAGTATTATAGAAAAGTGAACAGCACTTCGCTGGGTCCATGTACAGAGAACTGGATCCGGACACTTATCTGATAAATATCATTGCTGTGCCGTTTTAAATAAAATATATTTGAGCATACAAGTTCAATTATGACACGAAGAATACTTTGTCCTACAGATTTTTCCAGAAATGCCCAAAATGCAATTAATTATGCAATTGCACTCTTCAAGAATGAAACTTGTGTTTTTTATATTCTCAATACTTATCATGTTGAAGGCTATACCATGGAACTTACCTTTACCAATGGTTTGGAGGAATCCAAAAAAAAATCACTCGGCGGCTTGCAAATTGTTCGTGAATGGGTAACTGCTGATAAGCCTACTGACCATAAATTCCACACAGTATCAGAATGTGGTTATCTCATAGACATAATGAAAACCATAGTGGACAAGGAGGGTATAGATTTAGTGGTTATGGGCACTAAGGGAGCTACGGATTCTAGAATGGATATCTATGGGAGCCAAACCGTTCTTGCCATGGAAGAAATTAGAAACTGTCCGGTACTTGCCATACCGTCAAAAACTACCTATACAAAAATAAAGGAAATTGTTTTTCCAACGGATTATAGGACTACCTTTAAAAGACAGGAATTTCAATACCTCGTCGATATAGCAAAAATTTCCAAATCATCAATAAAAGTGTTAATTGTCCTTCCTAAGGATGAAATAATAGATGATCATCAGATCAATAATCAAAACCTCTTAAAAGATTATTTTGAAGGATTGGACTACTCATTCCACACTATAAATGACAAGGATGTGCAATCAGCGATCAATGCATATATACATAGTAGTGATAGTGATATGGTTGCATTTATGAATAGGAGGCACAGTTTTTTTGGTATGATTTTGTCACGGCCAATGGTAAAAAACCTTGGGTATTACACTACTATTCCGGTTCTGGCTTTACACGACTTTAAAAGATGAGGATTTAAGCACTACAATGGAAGCCAACAGGAAGCCTTCAACTGCATACGTGGAGTTCATTAAAAAGACTACAACATTTTATAAAGAAGTACTAATGCACGTAGGTAAAAGGACTGTTTACAAAGAAGGTATTCGATAGGTTATTACTAGGGATGACCAATATCATATTATTTTAGCCAATAGTTGGATATTTTTAGAGTTCAAACCTAAAACAGTTTTTTATGAGAATTTTAATTCCAACAGATTTTTCAGAATTATCCAAAGTAGCTATCAAGTATGCTGTAGATATGGGCAAGGACCTGGAGGTAAAACTTTTTTTACTTCACGTAATAGACACTAGTGCGCCTTCAAGGGCCAGAGTGGGTTCCAATAAACTTCAAGAGGCTATAAAAACTAGTTCCGAAAGGGCGATGAAGGAACTTTTGGCGTCTATTAAAAAAGATATTAGCCACAGTATTGATATAAGCTATGAAATTACCTCTGGCACGTCCATAGGAAAATATGTTGAAACGGCTGCCTTGAAAAATGATATCGATATTGTATGTATTGGAACCAAAGGTGCCAGTGGTCTAAAAAAGATTCTCTTCGGAAGTAATGCGGCTGGTATAATAGAAAACAGTAGCATCCCTGTTCTCACCATTCCTGAATTTGCACGCTATAAGGGTGTCAATAATATTGTATATTCCAGTGACTTTTACAATCTTGAGAAAGAGCTTGATTTAATTATTCCATTTGCAAAATTAATGGATGCATGGATTCAAATTCTTCATATCGATAAGGACGATGAAGGTTTTGAAGGGGATCTGCAACAAAAAGAAAAGAGTTTGATAAAGGATTTTTCTTATCAAAAAATAAAAATGACCGAACTAAAAATCAACTCCGTTGTATTGGGCATTAATAAATTTGTTGCCGACGTTGACGCGGATATGGTAATCATGTTTACCCACCATACCAACTTTATAGAAAAGGTATTTCAAAAGAGTGTCACCCAAAACACGGCATTTCAAACTAGAATACCCCTTTTTACTTTTCAAAAGGAGTCATAACCCTAGAAGAATACTATCTGTTCCAGTACTAAATAGTATTACTGTTTTTGGCTAGTTCAGGGAATAGAAAGGTATAGTTAAGGGGTAGTATGGTACGGAAACCGGTCAAGGCTGGTTTAAGTACCCTCAGAAGGCCAGCTCTATTGTATAGAAAAGCATCAAAATTACATATTATGGGATAATTCGACTTCTAAAAACACGGTGTTGGGGATCCGCGAATTTCAAAGGTCGATGACGCTTACTTTATCGTAATTAGAGTCCAATAGAATAAAATATTGACATGCATTACCTAAACGAAAGCCACATCCTACTTTTTATTGTGCAGATCCTTGTGCTGCTTGGGGTTGCACGAACCCTTGGTGTTATCTGTGAATCCTTAAAGATACCGGCCTTGGCAGGTGAAATTCTAGCCGGTGTTATTTTGGGGCCAACCCTTCTTGGACGGGTATCTCCAGACTTGCAGAACATGCTTTTTCCTGATAGCGAACCCCAATACATAATGCTGGAAACGGTTTCTTGGCTGGGGGTCTTTTTTCTTTTACTATCTTCTGGGTTTCATGTAAATGTAGGGCATGCGCTCCGAAGTGGTCGTGCATCCATTTTCATCGGTATTGTTGGAGTGCTATTTCCCATCGCCATTGGCTATCCAATTTTTAGCGCATATGACCCTATTTATTGGGGTGAGGCAGCTACGGGAATCACATTTCCCCTGTTTTTGTCGGTAGCCTGTTCTATCACGGCCATCTCCGTTGTGGCACGTGCCTTGGGCGATCTTGGAATTAGTAAAACGCCGCAAGCGTCCCTAGCCCTTTCTGCCTGTGCTATCAATGACATTTTTGGATGGTTATTGTTTACCGTGGTGATGTCATTGGTAACGGCCCATACAATGAGTGTCATGGATCTGGGTGGTAGGGCATTGCTTGTAATTGCCTTTATCATTATAAGTATTGCCATTGGGGCCAAAGTTTTAAACTTTGCGTTAAAGCGTGTCCAAGCTACTTCATTACCACAGCCCGCAGCAGCACAGACCCTGATTGTAAGTGTTGGTTTGCTTTGTGGAGCCATCACTCAGTGGATGGGAATACATGCCATTCTGGGATTCTTTCTTGCCGGTACCATGGCGGGAAGTGCCAAAAGGGTAACAGAGGATCTTCGCAATAGTGTCTCCGATACCTTGCACGCTATTTTTGTACCCCTCTTTTTTGCAACACTTGGGATTAAAATCGACTTCTTGGCCGGACTGGAACTATGGCCAACGGTTATATTCTGTATAGTTGCTATTTTGGGAAAATTTATAGGTGCCTGGTTAGGGGCAAGATTGGGCAAACAAACCCAACAAACATCTATTTTAATGGGCCTTATCTTTATTCCGGGAGGCGCTATGGAGATTGTAGTTGCTACACTCGCCATTGAACTAGAACTCATTGGACAGGCAATATTTGTGGCTATCGTATTTTCAGCGCTTCTGTCCTCAATTCTCGCTGGCCCCCTAATTGGAATCCAATCACGTCGCTTAGGGATTGGGAAAAGTGAAGTGAATCCCAGTTAGAAAATTAAGGAATTGTTTTACAACTTTAGGGTAGGAGAATACAAATTTTTAACTCAGAAAGGTTGTCAATAGTCAGGCGAATGTTGATTTACAATTAATAAGGGCTATTGACCTGGGCTATGGTGTAAAACCAACTCCACTATGGTTCAAACCTAACAATAGCTTGAATTAATAGCAAAACTTTAAGGTATGAACGAAGAAAAGGAAGAGGTAGGGCTAAAGAAACAACTGGGTACAATGCAAATACTGCTTTACGGTGTTGGGACCATGCTTGGAGCAGGTATTTATGTATTGGTGGGCAAAGTAGCAGGATATTCTGGAACATTGGCCCCTCTTTCTTTCCTCCTTGCCGGGGTTTTGGCAGGATTGACCGCATATTCCTATTCCCTTCTTGCTCCGCGGTTTCCGAAAAGTGGTGGGGAGATAATCTATGTGAATAAGGCATTCAATTCAAAACGATTGGCCTCTTTGGTGGGGTGGGGCGTAATATTTACAGGGTTTATTTCCGCTGCTGCCATTCTCAAAGGATTTGTAGGCTACTTGGATGTGTTTATAGAATTCCCTGATGCTATTGTCATCATTGTTAGCATGACACTACTAAGTTTACTTGCCATATGGGGTATAGGGGAATCTTTAAATGTGATCGGTATAATAACCCTTATCGAGGTTGGGGGGCTACTATTTGTCATTTTTGTGGCCGGCATAGATATGGAGAAATTCACATCGCAGTTTTCCCAAATGTTCATTACGGCACCTGGTTATGATATATTCGCTGTGTTTCAGGGCGCGTTCTTGGCCTTCTATGCCTTTGTTGGGTTTGAAGATTTGGCAAATGTTGCCGAGGAGGCCAAAGACCCGAAAAAGAGCATGCCTATAGCTATAATGGGCAGTTTGTTCATTGCCTTGTTCCTGTATATTGCCGTCGCTGTAGTCGCTGTGATTGCCTTGCCACTGAACGAACTTTCTACTACCAATGCACCTATGGCGGAAATAGTAGCGAATAAGGGCCCACATTATGCCTATATTATAAGTCTAATTAGTTTGGTTGCCGTTCTAAATGGAGTATTGGCGCAGTTAATAATGGGCTCCAGGGTCCTTTACGGAATGGCCGGACAGAACAACGCACCCAAATTGTTTCATAAGGTACATAAGAAGTACCGTACTCCTATACTGGCCACTATTGCCATAGGCATTGGTATTGTTGTACTAGCTATTTTTGTTCCTATTGTTGAACTGGCCAATACTACCAGCTACGTAGTTATAAGTGTTTTTGTAATGGTAAATCTATCGCAGACCAAGTTGGCTGTTAACGATTACGGGAAGAAGAAATGTTGGGGGAATCGGAAGTTTTTACTGCCATTGTTTGCTGCTCTACTATGTATTGTTTTTCTTGTTTATAAGATACTGGCCGAAGTGTAAGTTACCTAAATAACCTGAGTTCAGTTAATTTTTAGTAATTAAGAGCTGTTAGGGTTAATGTTGTTCGGCCGAGCCAGCCCACAAAGCAGGTGCTCCCGGCAGCTATCTAGCGAGATCTCATTTATTTTAAGCTATAATTGTCCAAAACGACTGGACTGCCTTATAAGATTAGCATTATTAAATATAGAGGTGTTTGATATACGGAGATTACTGAATCTAGTTTCTACCACATTACTCAAATTCCCAACGTAATCAATTCCTTTACTTTATGGTAGGTCAATGCAGCTTTAATACATTCCTTCAATTCCACCTTTGGGATTTTCTGATTTAATTGAAATACTATGGCCCGTTTACCTTCGTATTGAAACTTGTGGTTGAAAACCAACCTAAATGTATCTACCAATCTAGTTGAGCAATGAAAATACATGGCGTACTGGTCCGGTGCTTTTTCTTTCCAGTCCATTCGCAGGGTACTACCATCTTTGGTTACAAAACTTGGTTCTCCCCATTTCAACGTTTCTTCCAATTTATAAAGCCCATCGGTTTCTTCCGCTGCTTCAATGACCAATTCTCGTAACAATTGCATTTTATCCCTAACAAAGTCGGGATAATTTGCAAAGACCGCAGCTACTTTTGGGTCGGTGATCACTTTCAGGTTCCCCATTTCATTCGTTTATTTCTTTTTTACAGGTTGCCAACGCCTAATGCCTAACACTAATTTGGAAGTAAGTTACGGTTTTGTCCGCATATATTAAATAAGACGTTTTTCTACAATACAGTTATGCTGCATTGGTCAAAAATGCAAAAGTGCGATGTAGTATTTACTGTTGTAAACCTGTTTTGGCGATGACCGTATTATTTACGATTAAGAAAATTATTCCCCTTTTCAAAGAACCTCTATTGGTATATACGTTGCCATAAATTACTCTTAACCTTCTAGGATTTTCATGTTCTTTCTCCGACACTATTAGACATTGCTGCCTTTCCCTTCTTTCACCCTATGGGTTGTTTTTGAAACAGTATCATAGATTAGTAAGCCCTCGCTTTGGCTATCGAGTTGTCGTATTGAAATTCCGTTAGCGTCCCATATTGATGTTTGTCCGACACTTAGGTAATTATCACAATACCCTATACAATTGGCCATTAATACTGGTATTGAATATTGGTTCCCAATGTTTGGATAGTACGCATATGCTTTTTCTATTCCGGCCTGTGATTTCGCCACACTGGCCAAATATACATCAGCCCCCATTTCCCGAGCATTTTTAGCGTGTTGAGGCTGTAAGGATTCGTAACAAATGGCAAGGGCAATTTTCGTGTTTTTTATGGTCAAAATAGTCTGTTCGCTTCCTTCAACGAAATATGGCTTTTCGTCCGGATGCAGTATTTGTTTGGAGTAGGTTTGCCGTGGAAGGTTAGGTTGAAAAATAATCAAACTTATTAAAATTCCGGATTCCGATAGGGTAGGTACACCAACTCCAATGGCAATGTTGTCCGTATCGCTAATTTCTTGAAACACGTCCAATCTCACATCATTTTGGTCGGTCGCAAAATCCTTTGCAAGTTCCGGTTCGTAACTTAACAAGGATAATTCCGGAAAAACAATCAAGTCGGTTTTTTCGGAAACGGCAAGTTCTATCCATCTCAAATGGTTTTGAATATTGGCCTTTATATTTCCTTTTTCCGATTTTGTCTGTGCAATACAAATTTTCATCGTATTTGCTTTTTTGAAATTAATATTCCAATTGAAGTGCCTTTTTTGATTTTAACCTATGTCGTCCGAGAAATGTCCTTTGTGCTTGCCTTTTGAAAATTTCTCTTGGTTAAATTCTGTTGATCTACCTTTTGGAATCGTCAAACTTTTCCATTCACTTCCTTTGATCATTTTGCCTATATAAGCTATTTGTCCTATATGATAGGAATAATGGGCCAATTGTCTATTTATCGCCTCGATTATTGAATGCTCTTGGTTCCTGATATAAACCTTGGTGTCAAAATTTTCTTTATTAATAGAGGCTAGTGCCTCAAACAGGCAATTCCAAGCATCATTCCACTTGGATATAAGTTCAACTTCTGATTTTATTTCGGATTCAAATTCCGAATCACGATTTCGCCATTCTTTTTCTCCGTCGGTGGTTAAAAAATTTGTCCAGCGCGATTTCATATTTCCCCAAAGATGGTTCACCGTAATTGCAATGGAATTGGACTCTTCATTATAATTCCAAAAGAGGTCTTTTTCGTTTAGTTGTTCAAAGGTTCGCTCTCCAAGGGATTTATAATATTCAAATTGCTTCCTTACGCTATTTAGATATTCAATTTTCATAATATTTTATTCAAATTGGCTACCCGGTACTTTATTTAAATGATTTAATTCCTTTTCCATTAAATGAAGTACCTAGATGCTCAATTATAATGACCTTTAATTTACTAAAAGTTGTTTTCCTCTGCCATTTTTACGACACCAACAATAAGGATCAAATTGGCAAAGCGGCGTTGTTCCCCTGTTTGAATAATCAATGTGGTGGCAGGTTCCCTGATTTTATCGTAGAAAGCCCAGCGTTCCATGCTTTCCCAACTTACATCACCCAATATTTTTTTATAAGCATCGTGTATTTCGGCGCTTGCTTCTGCAGGCTTTTCCATGACGATAGCACCTTGAACAGGGCAGACTTCCAGAATACCTTCAAGCACCGTGAGCGCATCCAATAGTCCTGGGCGAAAGTTGAGGTGTACAGTGGTGGAGTTTGGACCTGTCATGGCACCGACCGGTAAATTTCCGTCTGCAATAACAACTTGTGCAAAATGCCCTGATCGCGCAAGCACTTCCATGATTGTAGGATGTATTACCGGAGTCTTTAACATAAACTTATCCTTGAAAAAAAATTAATATTAAAACACTGGGTGTTATTTGGCTCCCAGTATTTTCTGTTTTTTAGCGATTAGGTGCATTTGGTTTAGTGTTTAGTCTAGTCAAATCAAGGAGGAACTACATATTGTAGACGCCGCCATTGATGTCCAGGGTAGCACCGGTAATAAAGCCGTCGTATTCGGAGGCCAGAAATAATACTGCCCGCGCCACGTCATCTGCGTTACCGGCTCGTTGGATTGGAATACCTGCCGTTGTTGCAGCCGCTGATTCTTTTGTCGTATGAGTGTTGTGAAATGAAGTACCAAGGATAAGACCTGGAGCCACCGCGTTGGCCCGAGTACCTTGAGGTCCCAATTCGGCTGAGAGTGCCCGCGTAAATGTAAGGATAGCACCTTTGCTGGTAGAATAAGCCAATGATCCCGGGTGACCTCCTTTACGCCCGGCAAGTGAGGCCAAATTAACAATACTACTATTGTCATTTTTGGCTAGAAAAGGAGCCGCAGCTCGTGTCACGAACATCATAGAGGTAAGGTTTATGTCCATTACTTTGTGCCAGAATTCGGCCTCCATTTCGCTCAGCATTTTACGGGCAACAAGTGAACCTGCATTATTGATCAGTATGTCCAGACCACCAAACGCTTTTACTGTTTTTTCCACCAATGCATTCGCATCGGCCTCCTTTGTTAGGTCACCACTTATAGCAACCGCCTTTTGTCCTTTACCAATTGCATATTCCGTTAATTGGTCCGCGGTATCGGCACTGGAAAAATAGTGGATGGCAACATTGGCTCCACTATCAATAAAGTGTCTGGAGATTGATTCGCCAATTCCTTGAGCTCCAGCAGTGATGAGAACATTTTTTCCGGTTAATTTATTATTGTTTTTCATATTGTTCCTAAATCAATAGCGTTGATAGTTGTCGTGAAATTAATACTTGTCCTTTTTGGACAAGGTACTTTTACTTTTACAAATATAATATAACAAGTTACGCATTTTCCTATTGTAGTCATTGTCAAGGCTATGATTTTGGCCTGGAGGCCCTAATTGCCATGTCTTTGGGTGTGGGTGGATTTTTTGATTAAGTAATAAGTTTTCAGTTTATAATGGCCCCAAACTAAACCTTTCATATTAATAAAAGTCCAATTTAAAATTAGTCACCATTTAATTAATGAAAATGCATTTAAAAAACCTCAAACTGCTTGTAGGAATCCATTTAATATTATCAATACTTTATAGTTGTAGTAATAAGTCAGCGGATGGCATAGACGACGAAATTATGAACACTCCAATTTTACCCTATGAAGCGGAAGGTTTGGTGAAAATTGAAAATGGTTCGGGCGGTTTAATTGCAAGTTTGGAAAGTGGGGATAGATTTGGTAGAGACCACGATAAAATTGGAGATGTTAATGGAGATGGTGTAATCGATATTGTAGTTGGTGCACGTTCAGACGATGATGGAGGCGTTGATGCAGGAGCCGTTTATATTTTATTTATGAATAGTGATGGAACTGTTCAAAACAATCAAAAAATATCGATGCTTGAAGGTGGTTTTAATGAAACCCTAAATGCAGGAAACTTTTTTGGTTATGGTGTTGCGGGTATAGGTGATTACGATGCAGACGGGATCCCTGATATTGCCGTCTCCTCTCCTGTACCACCAAATAATGCACTATATATTATTCATCTTAATGCTGATGGCACAGTTAAAGATTATGTAAAAAATCAGAACATAATCGCAAATGGTTTAACAGCTATTGGAGATATTAATGGAGATAATCGTATAGATTTAGTAGCCTGTAATCCTGGGTCTGATGATGGTGGAACACAAAGAGGTGCAATTGATATCTTATTTTTAAATACAGCATCACAAGTAATGTATGCAAATACGGTTACCATAAGTTCAACGCAAGGAGGTTTCGGAGTCGGACTTGAAGATGGCGACCAATTTGGAGGTAGGGAAGTGGCCATGCTTGGTGATATCGATAATGATGGAAATAAAGAATTGGCTGTAGGTGCTTTTATGTCCGACGGGGGTAAGGGAGCAATTTGGATACTTTCATTAAACGCATCAACTTTTAATGTAGAATCCAAAATTAAAATTGCCGAAGGTTTGAATGGGTTTACCGATGAACTTACTGATGAACTGAACCCTAATGGAACTTATGGCGCAAATTTTGGACACGCCATGTGTGCTTCAGTAGATATCGATGGAGATGGCATTATGGACTTGATCACAGGAGCGAATCAACAAAATGAAGGTTGGGCTTATGTACTGTATTTGAATGCGGACAAGACAGTTAAATCATTCTCAAGAATTAATAATACTGAGGGCGGTTTTAATTTAACTTTGGATTCAGAGGAACGATTTTCACGTTCAATCTCTTGTGTTGGAGATTTAAAGGGTGATGGTTCAGTTGCGATAAATTTTGGAGGTGGAGCTGGTGGTACAGGTACACTTTATACCCTGTTTTTTAGACCGCAGTAAAATAAATATTATTCTTTTTGATTAAAAAAAGATGTTTGTATTGGTTAAATTTTTGATCAGTTAAAAGATAACGGTCTCGAATAACCATTATTTGCCGGTTAATATGCAATAATTATTGGTTGGGACTGACGTTACCAATTCCGAGTTCCTAACTGCCTGAGTGTAGTTGAAGGAAAGTTTAATCGGCCGTTCCGAGTTAAGAGAACAGTGCAATAAATTGCGGTTATTCATTGTTGGTTTAAGGTTTCTCTTTATTTAGGTAGACATTGGGATTATATTTTTCCATATAGATTTCTGGTTTAGGTAGTTTTGTAAATCCGTATTTTACATAGAGCCATTCCGCTGTGCTTGTCTATAAAATCCAACGTCTTAAATCTTGCCCTAATAGACCTTAGGCATAAGAGGGTTCAGGGAAAGGTGAGGCAGTTATGAATTATTGCCATTCAAAGTTTGTCTTTCATATTTTGATTACTTGTCCAATTGTCGGAATGATACACTTGATATTTACCCCTTTGACTTTCAGCTTATTTTCAAATTCGCTAAAACTTTTACCAAGATTATGGATAGGGACAACAATTTTCGGATTAATCGTTATGGCTGTCTTTACTGCCTCGTCAATGTTCATAGTGAATTTACCGCCAATTGGAATAAATGCCACGTCAATGTCTTTCAATAATTCCATTTCTACTAAAAAGTCCGTGTCGCCCAAATGATAAAAGGATAATCCGTTAATTCTAAAAATATAGCCAACACCTTGTCCCTTTTTATGTTGTTTTATTGTTGAAGTTCCATGTTGGGTATTATAGGCATTCAAAACGGTTACGGAGATGCCGACATTAATTTGGAGGGTGCCATTTGGCTTCACAAGGTTGATTCTATCTCCAAGTTCCTTAAAACAACTTTTAGGGGCAAAAATTTTCGTATCCTGTTTTATCAGTCGGTCTACCGTTACTCTTTTGCAGTGGTCTTTGTGGTGATGAGTTATAAATATAAAATCCGCTTTCTCAAGTCCGTTCGGCATTCCGTCAATTGGGTCAGGCCATTTTGAGTACTCTGTTTTATCGGGATATTTTGAAAAATACGTCTTTAAATAGGCGGGGTCAAAATAGATTACTTTTTTGTTGATCCGCAATCGAATCCAGGAATTAGGAAACCAGGTTATATCAGTTTTAGTTGTTATTTCCATTCTGTTTTAATTACCAACAACATGTTCGTTTATGGCTATTTGCCTTGGCAATAACTAAGTTAGCAAAAGAAAACGAATCTGCGGAAAACCCTTCCTGTTACGCTTTTGGGAGTGGAGGATTTTCCAAGAAGGCGAAAAAAAAGCAACCCGTCCACCGGCCTTAATAACAAAATTGTGCAGGTAACGATTAGGGTGGGGGCGGGTTAGTTATACACAGTGTTTTCATATCGTTTTTTCAATTTATTCTATTTTACAGGATAATCAAATAAAAACAAACCTAATATACTTATATTGTTCATTAAAATAAATACCTATGCCCATTTACATGGATCGTCATGATGTATCTAAAGAAGTAACTGCTGAAAGTGTTGCACGGTTACATTTGGAAGACCTAAAGGTTCAACATAAGTACAATTGCCGAGGATTAACATATTGGTTTGATAATAAACGAAAAACCGCATTCTGTTTAGTGGAAGCTCCCAATGCAGAATCTGTAAACAAAATGCACAATCATGCACACGGTGAGTTATCTCATTCAATTATTGAGGTAGATGCAAGTCTTGTTGAATCGTTTCTTGGAAGAATGGAAGATCCTGATGTTAAGCCTGGGGCAGAACTGAACGTCATTGGCGAATCCGCATTTCGTTTTTTACTATCTGTTCGAATACAAATCGGGCGGTTAAACAATAATCTAGATAGTGGTTTAGCATCGTCCATAAGTGACTATACGCATAAGATCATCAAAGTGGTCAAGGCTATGCAAGGAACACTTGTACGGCAAGATAGCCGCAACCTACTAATCTCATTAACAACTGTCCAACATGCTGTTCATTGTGGTTTAGCACTTCAAGAGAAATTGGGAAAGGTATATCCTCAACTCAGTTTGAGTATAGGTTTGGATGCTGGACAACCTGTGGAGGGCAACAAATCTATATTTGAAGATACCATACAGACCTCAAGGAGGTTATGTGAAATGGGAAGAGGATTTTCTGTTTCACCTATGGTTCAGGAAATGTATAAGAACGAGCAATCGGATACCGATCTCAATTCAATACAAATGGTCAAGATTAGTGCCGTTGAGATGGTTTTCTTTAATAAGCTCTTTGATTTTCTGGAGTCCAATTTTTCACGCTCTGAATTGAGAATTGATGCATTTGCCTCCAGCCTTGGATACAGTAGGTCTCAAGCTTATAGAAATAGTTTGGGTTTGTTAGGACTTTCACCAAACGCATACTTGAATAAGTATAGGTTGGAAAAATCATTGGATAAACTGAATAGTGGGATGAACACCGTATCCGAAACGGGTTTTTTATGTGGCTTTTCCAGCTCCTCCTATTTTTCAAAGTGTTTTCGCAAAATGTATGGAATATCTCCCAAAGAATACATGACCGCCTTTCACTCATAAAAACCAGCACTGGCAAAATGCTATTTTGGTCAAAATTTACATTCTTTTGGATTAATAGCACTAGTATGGCTTTAAGGTAAAAGATACTTTTGGTGTTATTGAAATTATTAAATAAATCCAAAATTATGTCAGAGTCATTATTTGAACGATTAGGTGCAGAAAAAGGTATTGTAAAAATTGTAGATGATGTGGTTGAGGCACACATGAACAATCCAGTAATTTCCGCCCGGTTTACTCCCTATTTAGAGCAGCCAGAAAATTTGGCAAAGATTAAAACGCATACTGTCAATTTCTTTACAACAGGAAGTGGTGGACCGCAGGTTTATACCGGTAGGGATATGGAAACAACCCACAGGGGAATGAACATAAGTGCTGCAGAATATATGGAAACGATGGATGATATTTTCATGGTACTTGATAAACATGGAAAAAATGCCCAAACTAAAAAAGATGTACTTGAAATCCTTTGGTCATTAAAAGCCATGATAATAGGTAGGTAAATCTTTAGCTGCAGATAATTAAAGCTATAAAGGTAATCACCTTTAGGCCTTTCCCATTTTTATAAAATGCATGCCAACGGTCCCGGTTGTGAAACGTAGTGCAGAAAACAGGCAGTTTCGTTTTGGATAAACACAAGCCCAATTATTAGATTTCACTAAGAATCTTTTTTTCTCAATTAGCCAAATTTAAAAAATTTGATGACCTCTCAAAAATTATCGAACCTTAGTGTTGGCAATGGCTAGTACTATGTTTTATACAGGTTGTTGGGCATATTTTTATATCGCGTTTGTTGCCTTTTTATTTTACCAAGTCAAATGATATTTTGATTCCTTCTATAATCATATTTGTTCCGATAATTGCAATTATCAATCCCATTAATTTACCAATTACAGAAATTACATTTTCTCCTATTTTTTTAGCAATTAAATCGCTTAAGCTAAAGGTTATGTAGGTTAACAAACACATAATTCCGAAAACAAGTATTACTAAAGCTATGTGTACATATGAGGCATGGGAAACAAAATTCATTGCCGTAACAATAGTTCCTGGGCCAGCTAATATCGGAATCGCTAAAGGCGAGACTGCTATGTTTTCATCAATGTTGACTTTCTCTAAGTGTTTAACGTTTGATTTTTTTGATTGTAACATTTCAAAACCTACAAAGAATATTAAAATACCTCCAGTTATTTTAAATGCAGGTATTGTTATTCCGAATAATTCAAAGATAAATTTCCCTAAAATGACAAATACGGAAACAATAATGAAAGCAATTATTACTGCTTTTAAGTTTATTCTTTGTTTTGTTTTTTTATCTGCTCCTTCAACCAATGTTATGAATATTGGCATATTTGAAATAGGATTCATAATTGCAAAAAAGCCAGTAAAAACAGTAATTGAAAACGTTATTATATTATCCATTTATTTCTTTTCCGTCTTTTTATAAATCCACTCTACTGTAAAGCAAAATACAATAATTGCCAGTGCAATAATAACACCAATAGCATTTGAAGTGTATTGTTGATTAATTAAGATTACTGAGGCAATGATACATAAAACAAAACCTAACAATGGAATTATCCTATTACTATCTGTTTCCTTGGATAATCGATATCCAACAAGATTGACTACACCAAAAATGAGTAAAAAGCCAACACTTCCTGCGGTTGATATGCTTTCTAATTGAAGTATGTTTACTAAAATTAATGTAGCTACTGCTGTAACCATTAATCCTATGGGTTTATTCCAAAGTTTTGCTAAAAAGTGATGTGGTAGTTCATCGTCCTCAGCAATTTCATAATTTACTTTACTGCCTCCATAAAGAGATGCGTTAATTGCGGAAAAAGTTGAAATTAAGGCAGCAATTGTAATTATAGAAAAACCAATTTTCCCTAACATAGGTTTTGCCGCTTCTGCCAAAACATAGTCTTGCGCAGTGGCAATTTCCCCAAAAGGAAGTGATCCTACAGTTACCAAAGCAATAATGATATATAGCACAATTACGAAAATTACAGAATAGTAATACGCTCTTGGAATATTCTTTTCAGGATTAACTATATCAGGTGCTGCGTTTGCAATTAGTTCAAATCCTTCGTAGGCAACGAAAATAACCATTCCGCCAGCAAATAACTTGATTGGTGCTTCCCAATTTGTGACTGCAAGTTGAGCTATATTTGGATTACCAATTAGACCATAGGCACCAATAAAAACAAAGGAAATTAGAATCACCAATTTAATAATTACTGCGTAAGATTCTATTTTGCCAACAACAGCAATACTATAATAATTAATAGCGGTAGCTAAAACAATAATTGCACTTGCATAAATGTGTGAATCAATTATTTTGTCGTGCATTAATTCTAATAAGTTTGGGGCATAAGACCCAAATGCCGAAGCATAAAGTGAAAGCATAATAATATAGCTTATCCACAACAGATTATTAATTCCGCCACTAAAGATAGTTTTTCCGAAACCTTGATTGATGAATTTAACGGTTCCGCCTCTGTCAGGATACTTTTTTGATAGCTTTATATAACTGTAAGAAGTAATCAATGCTAAAATACCAGCGAATAAAAAGGCTATTGGTGTTCCGCCTTTGGCCAGTGATACAGCAAGCCCAAGGACTGCAAAAATTCCACCACCGACCATTCCTCCAATTCCGATTGAAATAGCTTCTATTAAACCTATTTTTTTATTCATATTATAGGGTTTTTCAAATTGTGGCCATCGATCTTGATAAAATGCGTCTTACCTATTGACAGTTACTTTATTAAATGGATTTTCGTACCAAATTACTCCTAAACCTTGACTCTCCGCTCCATAGTTTTCCTCACAAGTGAGAACATCCAAGTCACCATCGCCATCTAAATCCAGTAGTTCGATCCTATCAAATTTAATACCCTTTGGGCCACTGAGTTTATGCCAATCCCACATAGGATCACTTGGATTATCCCTATACGATATCCAATATATTCCTGATTTATTAGGATTCTTCAATGTATTTGTGGTGTGCACAAGATCAAGCTTTCCATCCCCATCAATATCTCCAACTTTGACTGCCTTTGCTCTTCCTGTGATTTTTGGAATATCAATATGATAACTCTTCCATTTTAAACCATTTTTGTTCAACCGCTTCATATAAACAATCTTTTGGTTGGTATATTCCGTAACAATGGCATCTTCAAGTCCGTCTCCGTCAATATCGGCCATGTCCATGAACATAACTTCTAAATCCTTACCTCCAATAAAATGATCATGCCACTCTTGTTTTTGATTTTCGATTTTGCCAGGATTCTCCAACCATCGAACCCCATTGGTTACACCAGGTTTGCGATCGGAGGTAACTACATCCATATCCCCGTCATTATCCATATCTCTTATAAGAATGGACATAGTCCATGTTGCGGAACCAATCGGATACCATTTCCAGTCAGAAAGATTTCTAGTATTTTTTGGTGCTTGAAACCAACCGATTTTTGCTGCTTTGTTTTTAGAACCAACCACTAAATCAGTTCCATTTTTTCCATCTATTTGAGCAGGGATTGCAAACATCCATTGCATGAGACCATCAGACGCAGGGAGAGTCTGGGTATTCCATTTTGAGGAATCCAGATAGTCATGAGGATTAGTAGGAGCCCAGCTGAAATAAATTTTTCTATTTCCCCCTTCTGTGCTACTGACCACATCAGTTCTTCCATCATTGTCAAGGTCAACAAAAACGGCATCTTCAACATCAGGAGTCTTACCTACAATAACTGATGGCCATTTTTCCTTTACCAAATTGTATCCTGGATGAACATAAACCTTAGTATAACCACCTTCTTCCCAGCCAGTAGTAATATCCATCAAGTTATCATTATTTACGTCGGCTAATCGTACTCCGTCAGCCCCGCTCAATGTAGAATCAATCACATGCCTATCCCAAATGTTGTTTTGTGCCTGTAGAGACAAAGTGGTAAAAGTTGCTAAAAACAAGAAAAGAAAAAGCCTGCCCATATTTTCATATAAATATTAAATTCGTTACTACATATGTTCGCTATGGCACATAGTTTACACAAGTTTAAGTTTAGCCTTTATTAGCCATGTTTTGTGCACTGTATTATGGCAAGTTATATTGCTAAATCCTTTGATGTCGCTAATGCAATAACTCTACCACTGGTACCTACGGCATTGTAAAAGTGGTAAACAACGCCATTCCATTTTATTACCCAGGGTTTATGGGCATACTTTTTATCATAATCTTCTGAAGAAGCTAACAAGTCTTCTCCTCCCCAATCTGTCCAATTTATTAAATCGTAAGAGCAGGCAAACCTTTCAAAAGCTCCAGGTTTCCAGAATGCTCCAAAATAGAACATTACGTAAATATCACCGATTTTTGCAATCTGTGCATCGCCACAAATGCCTTTTCCTCTTGTAATAACAGGATTTTCTCCATATCGTTTCCAGGTATGCATGTCATCAGATACAGCCATGGCAATACTTTCATAATTAGCAGTATCTCCCTTGGCGTTATAATACATAACAAAGGGATGCCCTGTGTGCTTGTTACTATCACGAATGACCAAACTTTTGTAGATAGTTTTATCATCAAACCAACGAGCATCTTCATTTTCAGGCGACAAAAGAGGAGAATTATTCGTATTCCATTCCTCAGCTTCTGTTATTGTGGTGGAATTTGCCAAGCCAATTTTTAATGTGCCTGATTCGTATCCGGCTGTATTTCCACCCAAGTAGGTCATCCAGTATTTATCTTGATATTTCTCTACGGTATAATCACCACCCCAATCGGTTTTAACAAGTGATACGTAGCCAGCTTTTTGGTTGGCATCCCATGTGTTTTCTGTAAACGACAATATTTTTCCTTTCGATTTCCAATTTAGCAAATCGTCACTTTCCGATAACCAAGTTTCATATCCTTGACCATCAAAAACAATATAAGTCATATACCAGATATCGTTTTTCCGAAAGATGGTTGGACTGTCAACCATTTTTGTGGTATCAGGATGTTTAACAACAACACCATATTTATAAGGAGTTTTAATCTCATTGAAAATTTTTTCCATTTCTTCCTGAGGTACCACCTTGTTTAATGAGTTGCCTTTCTGATGACAACCGACTAACGATATTGCAGCTATTGCTACCAGTAATAAAATATTCTTCATTCTAAATATATTTATTTCTCCTTATGTTGATTTACCATAACGGTTAACTAAGCGTAGGGTAGGGGTACTGCACGGTACCTGCCCAACTTTGTTATACAGGCGGGAAGGTTACTTATAGGCATTGTTGTAGCCAGTTATTTAATTCCAAATTTCATTGGATTCTGTTAAAATGATCGGATAGTTATCGGTTACTAGTATGGTCTGTTCGTGTTGGGTTACATATCCACCTTTGTTTCCTACTAAAGTCCAACCATCATTCAATTCTACAGCAACAGTGGAGTGTGTTGAAATAAAAGTCTCTATTGCTACAGTTGTATTTTTCTTAAATCGTTCTCTGTTACTTCTTACCCTATAGTTCAAAATATTTTCAGGCTCTTCGTGTAAACTTCCACCAACTCCGTGACCAGCCAAATTTTTTATGACTTTAAATCCAGATTTTTTAGCTTCTGTTTCTATTAAATATCCAATTTCAGAAATTTTTACTCCGCCTTTGATATTGTTTATTGCTTTGCGTAAAATGTTTTTAGAAGCATCTACAAGTGGTTGGTAATGATGAATGTCTT
Organism: Arenibacter sp. S6351L; assembly: GCF_023016025.1. Lineage (NCBI taxonomy): Bacteria > Pseudomonadati > Bacteroidota > Flavobacteriia > Flavobacteriales > Flavobacteriaceae > Arenibacter > Arenibacter sp. S6351L. Next base: position 57,523 of record NZ_JALKBB010000024.1, read on the forward strand.
TTCCAAGTACAAAAGAACCTCCATTATCAGACCAAAAACCATTTAGTTCTGCGGATACATCAATATTAATTAAATCTCCTTCTTTCAATATTTTTTTCTCTGATGGTATTCCGTGAGCGGCTTCTTTATTAACACTTATACAAGAGTAACCAGGAAATCCATAAGTTTCGTAAGGTGCAGATTTAGCTCCATAACTTTTTAAAATATTAGCTCCGTATTCATCAAGTTCTTTGGTTGACATTCCTACTTTAGCGTATTCTCTCATTAATTTTAGTGTAGTTCCTACAACTTCACTAATTTTTTTCATTCCGATTAATTCTGATTCTTTTGTTATGGACATATTATTTTTTTTATTTAACTACATTAGTTATATCTGCGTATTTAGCTTGGAACTTTTATCATATGCGCTGCCAAATTTTAACGTCTTATTTTAATTACCTACCAGCTGGGCCTAGATGGCCTGCCAGTATGAACAATTTACATATTATTCTCGTCCGGCTCGTTTACAATGGTTCCATTTAGTCTTAAATTATTAATATCAGGTATTAACTTCATTGAGATCCATAGTGTCTTGGTTAATATAGATTAATTCACCGGCTTCAATCAACTTTTTTGAAATTAAGGCTACAATATGGCTGTCGTTGACCAAAGAGCTAACCACATTACTGGGAATTTTACTTTCCTTGATCAATTGATCCAGCGTTCCATCCAACAGGATGTCGCTCTTTTCTGCTTGTGATTTTAATTTTTTCAGTTTCTTCAGGTGCAGGGTTGGCTCAGTGCTTTTTTGTAATAAATATAATTCTCTAAGGATTTTGGAAATTTTCTGTCTCAATAGATCATATTCATACTGGATACGAATATCTTCAGAAAAAAGATATACGTTCATGTTTTTTCTTATTTCTTCTAAGGCCTTGATGGCCTCCACAATGTTTCTGCTGGCCAATTTAATTTGTGCAAATTGTTTGGTCAATTCCGGAGAAACGGAAGAGCGGGATTGCGCCAAGGTGGTAAACTCAATGATTTTGCTGTAAATGGTCTTTATCTTACGCAGGTACAACTCTTCAATGTTCACTTCAATCTCCTTTCTCGATTTTTTTATAACCTCCTTAATTTTCTCTTCTCCAAAAAGATCGGTCCGGTGAATATTCATACCATGGGGTATTATAGTGAAAGCGGCTTTCTCAAATAAACGCTTGGTTTCATTACGCAGAGCAAGCAATGCAGTTTGAGGATAAGCCAACGCATTTTCATCCAAAAACTGAGGTTGTTCTATGATATCTTCTTCATCGGTAGACTTGAATACCCTGTGCAAAATATTGATCAATGGGTTGATCAATGGTATCATTATGATGACTCCTAGGACATTGAATATACTATGAAATACGGACAGTTTAAAAGTGTAATTGGATTGGGCTATACCCACCCACTCAGAAATTATATCTACCAGTTGCCCCAAATAGCCAATAAATACCAATGCAATCAATCCGGTTACGATATTGAATATAAAGTGTGCACCCGCAAGCCTTTTCCCGGAAGTATTGGAACCGAGAGAACCAATTATAGCAGTTATAGTAGTGCCCACGTTTGCTCCAATAGACAGTGCCAATGAGTTGGTATAGGTAATCTGACCGACAGCCAATGCTGTAAGTATAAGGGCCATGGTGGCGCTACTTGATTGCAATATCATGGTTATCAACACCCCAATAAAAGTATATATTAGTAGGCCCATTACTCCAGGAATGGCAAAGTCGGCAAGGTTGATATTGTCCTTATAGACATCAAAACCATTTTTCATGAAATAGATTCCCATGAAGAAAAATCCGAGACCGGCCAAGATCTGGCCAATTCCTTTTAGTTTTTTGGGTTTTTGCAATACCAAGACAATCCCGAATGCCAGCATAGGCATAGCAAGACCAGCAATATCTATTTTTAGGCCCAACGTAGATACCAGCCAGGTTGTTGCTGTTGTTCCAATATTTGAACCAAAAATTATCCCAATTCCAGCCCTAAGTTCAATAAGACCGGCACTAATAAAAGAAATGAGAATTACAGAAATCAATGAACTGGATTGCAGGATTGCAGTACTCAAAAATCCCAAGCCTATACTCTTGTACAACTTATCGGTAGATTTTTTGAGTAGGGCCTGAAGGGGACCAGAAACAAAGGAGTGAAACCCTTCTTCCAACATGATCATACCAAAGAGTAAGATTGCTATACCTGCTGCAATCTCTTTTACTGTCGGGTTCATAAACAGTAACATCCCCAACAAAATTAGACTACTGATTAATAATATTTTTTTCAATTTGCCTTTTTTTGAGTTTTGCTTTGATTAATAATTTAAAAATAGGAAATAATTTCAGCCTACATCTTTTATAACATCATTTATGCAATTATATGCTTCCCGAGAAAGGTCCGGCTTAAATGTGGATTACGGAATTTATGTTATTGTTTTTAGGATAAGCACAGACATTAGCTATTCAGAACAGCCCGACAAAGTTATTCTAGCGGGCTGGATTATCTGTGTCCGTCCAGAGCAAAGTTGAAAGGTTGTAAAATCTGCCGTTCCGAGCGAAGCGAACAATGCAACAAATTGTGGCTATACATAGTAAAGTGCTGTAGCGCATTTACCATTCTCTAATTTTACCTTGATGCCAAAAGTTACCGCTTTTAGGACTCTTGTTTAGTAAGTCCTTAATGTCGTTGGCAACTTCCTTGGGTTCTCTAGAAGCATCACTTCCGCCCATATCCGTTTTAGTCCATCCCGGGTCTAAAGACGAAACAATCACATTTTGATTTTCAAGTCTTTTTGCCAGCAGTTTTGTGTACATATTCAAGGCAGACTTCGACATTTTATAGTGAGGTTGAAATTCATCAAAGTTCTTTTCACTGAACGAACCCCAATCTGAAGTAATATTAATTATTTGTCCGTTTTTATTAAAATTTGGAATCAACTTTTCGGTCAACTCAATTGTTCCAAATAAATTCACATTAAAGGTTTGTCTTAAATATTCGAGGTTTATGGCAGATTCATTCCATTTTTCCAACAAAATTCCGGCATTATTAATAAGAAAGTCAATTTTTCTGTTGCCAATAATATTTATGAATTTTTCTATTGACTTACTTTCGGCAAGATTTAATGTATAGCATTCAAAATTCGATTTTAAAATGGAGCAACTTCCTGAAGTTGAAGTTCCAATGACTTTTATATTATTATCGGTCAGTAGGTCGACTGTTGCAAATCCAATTCCTCTACTGCATCCAGTTATTATGCCAGTTTTCATCTTCGATTAGTATTTTTTAGATGCAAGTAAACAAAGCAACCTGCTCTGCCCAAATCGTTATAGGCGGGTTAATTTTATACGGTGTTGTAGGTAGTGCTTTTTTCGTCACTTGCTCAATTTTAGAATCCGAAACGCTCCTTGTATGACCAAAATAAAAACGATTGTACCAATAAGCAAATCAGGTTTACTAGAGCTCAACCAATTCACCAAAATTCCTGCAATAATTACTCCCAAATTTATAATCACGTCATTTGAGGTGAAAATCATACTCGCTTTCATATGTGCCTCTTCTTTGCTTTTTGACTTTTGTAAAATGTAAAGACAAATTCCGTTTGCTATAAGTGCAAAAATGGAAACTATTATCATTGTCGAAAAATCGGGAAGTTTTTCGTCTCCGAAAAATCGCCTTAAAACTTCTACAAACCCAATAATCGCAAGTGTTATTTGAAAATACCCAGCAAGTTTGGCAATCCGTTTTTTCTTTGTTATTGTTCCGCCAACAGCAAACAAACTAATTCCGTACACAAAACTGTCGGCTAGCATATCCAAGCTGTCGGCAACCAACCCCATGGATTTTGAGATTATTCCAGTTGTCATTTCGATTAGGAAAAAGGCAAAATTTATTCCGAGTACTGTCCAAAGTAATTTTTTCTGGTTTGCATTTTCTTTAAATTCTGTTTGGTCTGTTTGTTCGGTCGAGATTTTCTTTCCGCCTAAATTTAGTTCGAGAACTGACTTTTCTATTTGGTCAATTTGTCCGCTGTGAAAAACGGTCAATTTTCGGTTCGGAATATCAAAGTCCAAACTCGAAATACTTGAAATTCCGTCCAATTTCATTCGGATTAAATTTTCCTCAGAAGGACAGTCCATTTTAGTAATTTCAAATACTGTTTTATTCACTTGGTTTCTGGGTTTTAAGGGATTACTTACAACGATGGTGTAAAAAATGGTAGACCGGAAAATGGGCGACGACCATTGGGTTGAACACAAGACGAATTTTAAAATTTAGGGACTTTTCAAATGCACCCGAACCTTTCGGTTTTGTTATAATTGCCTTATTGTTTATATGCGTTGTACTATACCGTTTTCTTTTCTTTCCAATCGTTTTTTAAATATTTCAAAGCATCTTCTAAAGCCACTTTTGAAGGTTTAGGATTAAAATCTAATTCTTCTCTGGACTTACTAATGTCATAATCTTGCTTTAAATCATAAAACATATCTAAGTAATGCCTCTGTAATTGAGGTTCTTTTCCAGTAAACTTACTGCTAAATTCCATTAAACCCGCAACAGAGTATAACAAACATTTTGGCACTTTTTTAGGCGTTTTTAATTTTAGTTCAGGATATAAATCGGATGCCATTTTTACACTTTCTTGCAATGTAGTATGCTTCTCGTTGGATAAAATATATCTTTCACCATCTCTGCCTTTTGTCATTGCGTTATACGTTCCTGAAGCTACATCTTTTACATCTACCCAATTTAAAGTTACATTGGTGTCTACAGGTATTTCTCCATTTAAAACTTGTAATACAAGATTGTTGGAATAGCTTAATTTATAAGCTTTGGAACCGATCATTGCAGAAGGCAAAACAATAACCGTTCTGATTCCATATTTTTCCCCCAATTCCAATGCTAGCTTATCGGAATCATTTTTAGAATTATAATACCAATTTCTTCGGTCTTTATTGTATCCATTGTCTACCTTGGCTGGTAACTTCGTGAAATCCAAACTGGCTACTGAACTTACATAAACGATGTTCTTAATGCCGTATTCTTTTGCAATATCAAACACATTTTGAGTTCCTTGCATATTATTATCATAAATTTCAGTTTTGGGGTTTTTGGCCCACATACTGAAATTTGCAGCAACTGCATATAGGTGTGTAGCTCCCTGAAACGCTTTTCTTAGAGATTTTCTATCGGTAATATCAGCTTGTACAACTTCACAATCCAACCCTTTAAATGGCTCTACATTACTGATATTTCTAACAGTTGTTCGTACTTTCTGATTTTCAGAAAGCAATAGTCGAACTAAGTTGTTACCTAAATGTCCGTTTCCTCCTGTTACTAATGAAATTTCTTTGCTCATAATTCTTACATTTTGTCTGAGCAAATTTCGGGACCTTATATGGGGTTGGAAATAACATTTGTTAGATAACGATTTGTTTTCGAATACGACTTAGAGATTGGGGTTCCATTCCTAAAAAAGAAGCGATATTGTCGATAGATACATTTAAAGCCAATTTTGGATATTGATTTACAAATTTCAGATAGCGTTCTTTTGCAGTTAAAATTTGAAAATCTTTAACACGTTCTAATTTGCAACTTAAATGTTCATTGGTTACTTCTTTGACAATTATTGCCCAGAATTTTGTTTCCTTATGCAAAATATCAAAATCAGGTTTTGATATTTTTACAAGATTACAATCCGTAATCGTTTCGTAATAGTCTAAGGAAGGTGTTTCGCTCATAAAACTATCTAAAGATGTGAAAAAATCGTATTCCCCTACAAGGTGCTGTACTACAATCTTTCCATCAACATTTTGATATCCCTTTACAAATCCAGTATCTAAGAAATAAATATATCGCTCTACGTTTCCAGCTTTTAAAAGTTTGGTTTGAGCTGGAATTTCTTCTGAAACGCAATGTTTTTTAATTAAATTAATCTCGTGTTGAGTTAAAGTAATTCTTGATTGTATATAATTAATTAGATTTTCCATTGTTGATTTTTATTGGTTTAGAACGCCTGGGCTCTGATTAGTGCGGTGTAGAAATATGACGGATTCCCAGCCGCGCGCTAAGCTAAGCATTTGGTTTTGATTTGTTTTTTGTTTTGTCCAAAGCTAAAATTGAATATTTCGCTGTCACGTAATTTTCAATTTAGTCACTTTATAAATATACACAGACCTTTCCGTTTAAACCTAAAGTTCGCATTACGTTTAGGTTGTTTTGTTCTGTCGTTATCCTTTTTCTAATCGATTTTTTAATGTTTCAATCAGTTCAATGGCTAGTTGCTGAGTTTTCCCCTCTAGTTTATGCGTTTTAAGAGCCTTTTCAAATGCATTAAGAAAGTCATACCAACCATCAGTCAATCCATTTACATAGGATTGAGCTTTTCGAAGTTCGTCAATAAGAGTTTGTTTTCCATCAGCCTTTAGATCGGAACAGAGTATGTCAAATTTCTTCCAGTAGTCTTGCATTGTTCATTCTCCTTTTACTGATTAACAGATTCTATCTTCTTGGAAAGTTCACAGAATTTAGTAAAATGACTGTCAATTAATTCAAACAATTCTGGCTCAATATCCACGTAGTTAAAATGACTAATGGCATAGTCATAAAACTTCCCATTAGTAAGAGCATTCATTTCTGCCATTCGTATAATCTTAGGGTCAAGTGTTTTAAATTTCCCATATTTATCTAGTTGATTTGTGAGATTTTGAAGCAACGTTATAAGTTCTTTAAGGGATTCACTTCGGAATCTAAGATAGTCATCCACTTTCTTAAAAGTTGAATTAACAGGTATCCGGATGTTTGGTATGTTATTGGAATATTCTGTTAGTTTAAATAAATAGCTTTTGGCTAATGAGTTATATTGACTTATTACTTTATCCATCTATTTGAGTTCGCGAATGCACCACAACGTGTTTGTGTATGGTTAGTTGCGTGTTTAATTAACTAATTTAGCAAACAAATCACGGATAGAAAATTTCAGTGGAATTTTCGTAAGTCGGCAGTGATCTAGCAATCAATTATACATTGTTGGCTGTAGTTATTATTTATCCGTTCCAAATTCAAGTTGTCGCTTGTATTCTTTTTCATCAAAATAGCCTTTTGATTTTTGGATTAATCCATCATCATTTAATGTCCATTCTTCAAATCCACTAATTTTAACTTTCTTACCAGTTCCATTTGGTACGTCATTTGTTCCAGTCAGTATCCAATAGAATCGTGTTTTGTCAGATTTAGTGACTAGACTATCCATTGAAACAATCATATCGGGAAAAGCGTCCATAAATCCTTTAGCAACATTTGTAATGGCATTTCTACCAACGGCAGGTTCTCCGTCATTCACTTGTAATGAACCGTCTTCAGCATAAAACATAGCAACAAATTCAGGTCGGTTACTACCCCAGACTTGTGCATAGTTGCGTGCATAGAGATTTAAGTCGAATTCTCTTTCTTCTTCGGGAATCCGGTGAGCGGTCCATGAAATACTTAACAGTTTCCATTGGTCGCTGTCTTTCATCATTATAACATGATTGACCTCATTGCTACTGGCAACACCGAATTTTGAAATGACGGTAGGCATTATTACTGAGGCCAATTGATCTTCGGTTATATTTATCTTATACGAATTGACGGATTCTAAAATAGGCTTTGGATCTTTCATATCCCGGATGGTTTGCAAATACGAGTCAATAGTCATCTCTTTATGCTGCCATTGTCCATCCTTCGGATACGTATATGCGATAATGGCCTGGTCGAAACTCAGGTCATCCAATTCTTGAGCATCCCGGTTTCCAACTGCAGCCAAGATCCTTTCCAGTATGGCTTTTATTTCTTTTTCAGATTGACTTGATGTGCTTTCTATTTGGTCTGAAGTAGTGTTTTCAGAACGTTCTTCTGTGCTTTGTTTAGATTGACAACTCACAATCAGCAAGAAAACTATAATGGAAAATAAAATTTGATTTCTCGTAATATTGTTCATTTTTCGATTGGTTTAATTGTTGCCAACGGTTCGTGGATATTAAATGTTGCATCCCTTAGGGTGCTATGATCTCATATACTTTGTTGTAAGTAGTATTTATTCATTCAATTGATTCACAAATGCATGAAGCAAGTTTACGTATATACGCTGACCTTTCTTGAAACTCTCAATACGCATATATTCATTGTCAGCATGAAAATTTTCATCACTCCTTTGGAAGCCTACGGAAACTAAATTTGGGCCACCACCATCGGGAATAGAGGACAGGGCCGGCACGGTACCTCCAATATAGAGTATGATCGGGGGGGTCCCGAAAAAGTCTGTTAATACTTGTTTGCCTATTCTAAAGCCCAAATCACTTTCATCGAAAACGGGTGCAGTGCCCATCACACTTTCTTTGAAATCCACTTTTAATCCCCATGGGAGACTATCTTTGACGTGTTTTTTAAGCATTTCCAATACTTCTTTAGGATCATGGTCGGGCCCCGTCCTTGCCAACATTCTGAACCAAGCAGTGTGAGGTATAATAGAGGCCTTACCTTGAATATAACCAGCTTTAAACCCTGTAATGTCTACTGAGGTACGAATCCAAGGACGCTCATAAAAGGAGTATTCTCTCTCTCCGATCCATTGGTCGATGCCAAATTTCTTTAAATCCTTAGCTTGTTGATCTTGGTCTACGACAGCAGCAATTTCCTTTCGTTCTTTTTCAGAATATTGCCTTAGGCCATCATAAAATCCTTTAATAGCTATTATACCATCATTATTCCAAAGGGAAGCAATTACTTTAGAAGCAGCTAAAGCAGCATTCGGTGCAACACCTCCATAGATGCCTGAGTGCAAATCGGTATTTGCTGATGTAATAGTGACTTCAAGGTCTGCGGCTCCTCGTAGTCCTTTCCACATCATTCCTTGGTTGTCATTATTCATCATGGCATCTACACTAACTCCAAAATCAATGTCACTTAGCCATTCTTGATTTGAAGCTAACCATATTGGTAAATGTGGACTCCCCATTTCTTCGCCACCATCCAATAGTAACTTGATGTTGACAGGAAGCTTGCCATCCACCTTTATCAATCCTTCTATGGCACTAATTAAAGCAATAATAGGCCCTTTGTCATCGGTGGCTCCTCTTCCATAAAGCCTTTCATCTCTTATTTGTGCACTAAATGGGTCGCTTTTCCAACGTTCTTCATTGACAGGTTGCACATCAAAATGCCCATAAAAAAGGATGGTAGGTTGCCTTTTGTTCCGTGTATAGGAGGCAGTAACTACTGGCAATTCATTGGTGAAAAACACTTCTGTGTTATCCATACCAATGGTATGGAGCATGTCTTTAAGTAAGTCTGCAGCTTTTTTGAGTTCTGGCCTGTTTTCTGGTTTCATCGACATGGTCGGGATGGCAATCAGTTCAACTAAATCATTGATATGCCTTTTATGATTTTCTACAAAAAAACTATCATATTCCTTTAGTTGCTTTGGCGTCGCCTTATTTAGGACCAAGGAGTTATTCCGGACTTGACTTTGAGCGATAGAATCATGATGATAGCTAAAGAAAACTAACAGGGTGAAATAGTAGATTACATTCTTTTTCATCATTAATTATATTATTTACAACGGTCTCGGCTAAGAGTAGTTGCGTGGTTTAACCCTTAATTTTGCACGTACACCCCAAGTTGGAAATTCCGCAGGAATCTCCAAAATAGACGAGGACAACCAATTACCTATGGTCATTCTTATACCCAGTTATTTATGCTTAAGTGCTGGGATTATTCTGTCTTGTAAAACTCTATAAGTTGACTTTTCAGGTTCATCATTTATATTCCAACCATTAAAGACAATTATTAAATTATGTTCTGGTGCTATCATTAAATACTGACCTCCATATCCGTTCGCGGAATAAATATTGGTTTTGCCATTATCCGTATATTCAGGAATCCACCATTGATACCCATATCCCGTAACACTTCGCCATTGAGGTTTTACGTCTTTAAGTAAAGGGCTTGTGGATGTTGTGACCCAACTTTCAGATACAATCTGCTTACCGTTCCATTTCCCTTTGTTCAAAAACAATGAACCAATTTTAGCCAAGTCTTCTGCCTTAAGATATAAACCTCCTTCTGTATCAATTTCTCCATAAGGCGTTTCTTTCCAATAGTAATCTGTAATGCCGAGTGGCTCAAATAATTTTTCTTCTGCCCAATGATCAATTCGTTTGCCCGTAATGGTTCTAATGATTTTACCTAAAAGAACAGTTCCTCCACCATTATATACGAATTTTGTTCCTGGTATGGTATCCATAGGCTTGCTCAATACATATTCTATCCAGTTGTCGCTTGATTCCAGCCTAAAACAGTCATTTGTAGTATCATTATGATCGGTTTCTTCATTCCATTGTAATCCACTTCTCATAGTCAATAAATCTTCAATAGATATATTTTGCTTTCGTTTATCTAAAAAGTTAGTATCATAATCAGTCAAAAAAGGCATTGCTTTGTTGCTAACATTATAATCCCCATTCAAATCCAACGCAATACCTAAAAGGATTGAGGTGATACTTTTGGTGACAGACTGAAGGGTGTGCAATTCAGTTTGCTTGTAGTATGGATGCCAATCCGTATTATTGAAATTGTATTGATGATTGGTTGTGTCATATTTTTGAACTATGGTTTCATAGTCCTGTTCATATTTGTAATCCGCTAATAACTCTTCATTTTGTATGACTATAAAGCGGTCAATTAATCCATAGTCTCCATCATTTATTTCTGAATTAATAGAATCAATCACGGCGGAAAGGGCATTTTGGGAAGTTACCCTTTGAGTCCCTTTAATAGACTCTTTATTTTTTGAGTTACAACCCAATAACGTTACTATAATTAAAATTGAAAATGTTAGGGTTATGATTTTAACTATAGCTGTTCTCATTAATTATGTTCTAATTGGGTATAACGTTGATGTATAAGATTGGTTACAATGTTTAAGCACCTAATTTAGCAAATACAAACGAAATAGAAAATCCGTCCTGCCACGCTTTTGGGCGAGGGTGGATTTTCGTAAGTAGTTGAGAACCAGCCATTAATTATACGCGGTGTTGTACTGCGTTTATTTCATTTTTGATGTAAATATATTCTTAATTATATTTAATTCTTTTTTGTATTTCAAATCTGTTCTTGACGCAAAATATAAGGTGTTTTCCGTTTTTACTTTTCCTTCCCAAACTAAATTTATTTGGTTTCTTAAAATTTGTTCTTGACATAAAAAATCTGGAACTAATGCAAGTCCGTTTCCATTGTTTAAACATCTTATAATAGAAGTAATATTTGGTAAAATATAGTTTGGTTTGAAAGCAGGTTTCTTATTAAAATTCTCAAACCAAAAACGTCTAAAATGTTCCATTTCGTTTGATGAACTATACCAAACATTTTGAAGTAGTTCGTCTTCTAACTTACTTAAATTTTTTGATATAATGTGTTTTTGTATTTTAGTTACATTCGTTTTATTTCCTGCTATTAAAACGATTCTTTCTTTTGAAAAAGGAATATACTCAACTAATGATTTTTTTTCATTCTGTTTTTTAGGTGTTATTACTAAATCTAAAATACCATTGTTTAGGTCTTTTATTAAATCTGTATGTGCCCCAAATCTAGCTACTAGGTCAAAGTCTAGTTTTGGAATTTCGGGTTCAATAATTAGTTGAAACATTTCTGAACACATTCCAATGTTCAGAGATGGATTTTTTTCTTGAGTTGTTTTTTTAAAATGCTGTTCTGCTATTTCAAGTTTTTTTAAAGATTCAATAATATATTCATATAAAAATTTCCCATCCTCTGTTGGAATCATTTTTCTCGAAGTACGTTCAAATAATTTTTTGCCAACATAAGCTTCTAGTGCATTTAAGTGTACACTAACTCCAGGCTGGGACGCATATAAAGCAATAGAAGCTTTAGTCAAAGTTCCGTTTTCATATATTTCTTTAAATGTTCTGTACCATTCTAAATTTACCATAGTTATTAAAATATTGATACAAAGGTATGATTTGTATTATTTTTACAATAATAAATATAGCTTTAGTTTTGCCTCAAATAAATTAAGAGACAAATGAAAAATATATTTATAATTAATGGAAGTCATCCATTTGCACATTCTGGTGGAAGATTTAACGAAACACTTTTCACTAATACGATTTCATTTTTTGATAAGCTTGAAGAATTTGAAGTGAAATTTACTCAAGTAGGTGAAAATTATAACGTAAAAAAAGAAGTTGAAAAATTTAAGTGGGCAGATTTAGTGATCTATCATACTCCAATTTGGTGGTTTCAAATACCTTTTGGATTTAAAAAATATATAGATGAAGTTTTTACGGAAGGTCATCAAAATGGAATTTATGCAAGTGATGGAAGAAGTAGAAAAAATCCAAACATCAATTACGGGACCGGTGGTTTAATGCACGGAAAAAAATATATACTTACTACAAGTTGGAATGCACCTAAAACCGCATTTACTTTAGAAAATGAATTTTTTAATCAAAAAAGTGTAGATGAAGGTGCTATGTTTGGGTTTCACAGAATGAATGCTTTTACAGGAATGGAATTATTAGCAACACATCATTTTCACGATATGGAAAAAAATGCAGATGTTCCTTTTGAGTTGAATAATTACAGTGTTTTTTTAAATGATTTAATGATTAATTTGTAATTATCTGGTTTAGTTTCGAAAATGCAGTACAACGGTTGAGCTATGAACATTACGGGAGCAAACTAGCGTTTGCTTTCCGCCACGCACACAGCAAAATCTTTTACCTGCCCGTACCGAAAAGGTAACGGCCCGACTTTGTTATTCAGTCTGGCGTTCGGGCGGGTTTTCGCCTGCCACGCTTTTTAGCGTGGTTTTTTCTTTTTTTGTTCTAAAGCAAAATCCATAAGATTTAGCAACTTTATAAATATACACAAACCTTTCGATTAAGCACGAAGCTCTTATGGTTTATAGGTTGTGTTTCAGGTCGTTATTCTTTTTTGTCAAAAGGCAGACAATTGATGCCATATATAATTTCGCTATCTTTAATAAAAATATAAATGACAATAAACTCGAATGCCGGCTATCAAGCAATTCAAATATTAATTATTCTCTGCTTTACGTTTATCAGCTCACAAACCAGTGCCCAAGATAGTGAAGCAATAAGCATTAATCAACAGCTTGATGTGATACGCAACTATCCATTTGATATGCCGTTCGAGCGAAGTGATATTAATCTCCTTAATTGGCAGTATTGGCCTTATAGCCGTTATGCAAGTCATCACCCACGAGAGTTTATACCAATGGCTACCATCCACGCTGACCCTGAAGCAGCAGCACTTGAAGAAATAAAAAATGACCCATTCAATCTCATGGAGCTAGAAGTTTCTGTTGATACGGAAAAAGATGTTCCATTATCAGACCTTCTGCAGTCAATACAAATGAAAGGCTTTGCTGTGATGCATGAGGGGAAATTAGTTTTTGAAACCTACGATCAAGGCATGCAAAAACATGATATTCAAATTTTACAATCTAGTTCAAAAACGTTCACGGGTATGTTAATCCATAAGTTAGCAAGCGAGGGCCTATTAGATTTAGGCGCTAATGTGGACGAATATTTACCTGAATTGAATGCTGATGTTTTCAAAGGTTCTACGTTGCAAAATATGCTTGATATGGAAGTGGGGTTTCCTGACTTTGGTAGTTACCACAATGCAGATGATTTTGGCTTTATGAGTGAAGTTCATATGGGGCTGAAGCCAAAGGTGCTAGGTGTTGAACATCGTTCAACTTTGTTATTTATTCAACAGTTTCAAAAACCATCCTTCGCAGCTGGCAACAAATTTTCATATAATGATATGAATACTCAGGTGTTGGCTATGGTTGCTGAGCAGGTCACAGGTAAGCAATATGCTCAGTTGATAGAAGAAAACTTCTGGCGCCCCTTACAAGCCCGCTATGATGCAGCTGTTTCCATTGATGAAGACGGCAATGCAGGCGCTAGCTGGGGTATGGCAGTAACACTAAGGGATGCTGCTAGGTTTGGCCAAATGATGTTAAATAGAGGCAGTTTTAAAGGTAAGAGGGTAATCCCTGAGAGTTACTTTGAATCAACATTTGACCAACCACCTACAGAACCCTTATCGCCTTATTTCGTACTTGGACAACAAGAGGATTACAGAAATCAAGTATGGATGCTGCGAGACGATGGGTTGATGCATACGATAGGTTCATTTGGCCAGTTTATTTTTGCGGATTACAAGAACGAAATCGCCATAGTTTTCATGGCAAATTGGAAGGATAATGGTCACTTGGAAAGCAAAGAGCATTTGCTGCGAATTGTCCGTGCAGTAGGCAAACAAATTAATCGTTAACCATTTTATTGATACCTTCTCTATAGTAGGGTTCTTCACCGCTTTATTGATTTCTATTTTTTTTGTTCTTACATAAAGAAAAAAGAGAAACGAATAAGAAAATACCAATTGCTCTGATGTAATTAAGTATTTTTTTTTAATGACCTGTATCGTTTAGTAAATGAAAAGTAGGCGATTTCGAAGTGCCAAACTTTCGGTTAAGCACAATGTTTGATACGAGCCAAAAGCCTTTGTTTTATTACTGTTTCGCCTGTTTTTTAAATACATTGTTGTGTGCAGGTATTCCATTTTTATTAGTTTCTATTTTTAAGACAATCGTGTCTTCATAGTCTGGAATAAAGTCATCTGGAATTTTATCGGTTTCAATGAATCCTGCTTTTTTATATGACTTAATTGCATTCAGATTTCGATTTGAAGGAGCTATGTAAATTGTCTTGCAATCAAATTTATCTTTTAAATAGTTACATAAGCACATTATTGCTTCCGGTCCAAATCCTTCTCCAGTATATTTTCTGTCGGCCAACCAAATGTCAATTTCTGTGGACTTTGTTTTTTTGTTTATGTCGTTATAGTTTATTTGTCCAATTTCCTGTCCAAAATGTGTCAATATGAAACATTGTCCATTCAGTGGTTTCGAACCGTCAAAATAATGGTCTAAAAAATCTTGGTTAAATTCTTCCCAAGTTGGAATAGGAGCGTCAGGGAAATTTGGAGAGCCAAGCATATCACTTGTTAGGTTTGAACGAGTTAGCCAATCATATACACTTCTTTTGTCCTGTAAAGTAGCTGGTCTGATTATCAGTCTATGTGTATTTAATAGTTCCAATTTCTTCGATTTACCCAACTGCCTTTCGGCAAGCACCAAAGCCTGTATTGCTTATAGCCATTGTTGTACGTTCGTTCTTTTTTCCGTGTTTAGTTTGGGGAATGCAGACCAATTTTATTTCCTTCCGAGTCAAGGAATATTGCGTAATAACCGCTTTCGTCAGCGTGAAGTGATTTTGGAACAATGATTTCTCCACCATTTTGCTCTACTTTATCAAGAATTATTTGAAGATTATCTCCACCATCTAGATATATGGTAACTCCGTCAGCCGAGGGTTTGTAACCTTCCGCTTTCATTATAACTCCCGTAACCATTTGCCCTTCATATGGGAATATGCCCATTTGCATTTCTGGGAAATCCATTTTTTCAATGTTAAGGTCTAAAATTGTTTGATAAAAATCGACTGCTCTTGAAATATCTGTATCCGGAATTTCAAAAATGGAAATAAAACTTTTCATATCGCTCGTTTTTTGTGTTTCGTTTGAATCGGTTTGTTGGTTCTCGTTACTGGATTTGTCTCGACCTTTACAAGCTATAATGCAAAAGGAAAGTATAACCGCACAACAAAGTGTTCTCTTTTTCATATTTGATGTTTAAATTCTCGGTGCAAATATGAAATTTTTACGAAGTCGAAAATTGTAAAAATGCGACACCTTGTTTATTTGTAGAAGAGAGTTGAAAGAGCCATATTTTCGTTACCTAAAAAATCCTTCGGGTTGATTCCTGTAAACTCCTTAAAGTCTTTTATAAAATGTGCTTGGTCGAAATATTCACTTTCGTATGCAATGTTGGTTAAGGTGTCTGTCTTTTTGTTTAGCAACATTTTTAAAGCAGTTTGAAGTCGGATGACTTTACCCAATTGTTTTGGGCTGATACCAATTTGCTTTTTAAAATTTCTTTCGAGTTGTCTTCTTTTGGACAAGTCTTCTTTAAGAATAGTCAATATTGATTCAGTTCCATTTGATGATATAAGTGCATCAACGGTCCGTTTTACAATATTGTCAACTGTGGTTTTATCATTGAGTTTTTCTAAAAGAAATTTTTCTACGATTTCAATTCGCTGTTTGCTGTCTGTTGAGTGAATTATTTTTTGTTCCAATTCTTTTGCGGTATTCTCTCCAAACAATAATTCTATTGGCGTTTCTTTATTTGCCAAATTTTTAATGGGCGTAGTAACGAAATTGGCAAAGCCATAAGGGTAAAATCTAATTGCAAATGTATTTACGTAGCCTGTTGGCTCGATAAAAAATGGTTCAATCGTTTGTCCAAGTACCATCGCACGAGGTTGAAGGATAAATTCATCCTGCGTAGTGTAACGCTTTATGTCGTCTCCAAGGATAAATGCCATTTCAATACAACCATCAGGTATAATTAGCTGTCTTTCCTTATCGTTTTCGTCAGGAACTTCCAAAGTCCAATAACAACTTACAAGAGATTCTAAATCTGGATGTGGTTGGAATGTTTGATAGTCCATTGATTAATATATGTTTTTTTTTGAATGACGCACAACGGTCTCGTATAACCGTCAGGTACGGGTGAAATTAGAGACTATTTTCGGTTTAGCACAGGCTTTGGCAATTCCGACCGGCCCGACAAGGGTATGCTGGCGGGGTGGATTCTAGCCTGCCCTGAGCGAAGTCGAAGGGTAGTAGGATCCGCCGACCAGAGCATTGCGACCAACGAACTCCTTATAAAATATACATCAATGCATAAATGGCGGTTATATATTGTTGGCTGTAGTGTTTTTTTCAATCCCATATGTTTGGTCTATCAATTTTCATTGCTCTTAAATACGATAAAAATGTTCCTGCGTGTACAGATTCATGATATCCAATCCGTAACAAATATTTTGCAAGGATTTTCTTGTCTCCATTTCCAGGGTGTACTATTTTCGTTTCGTTTAATTCCCTATCCGAAAATTGTCGAATACTTTCTAAAAATGTTTTTCTAAAAGGCTCAGCAAATTCAAGTTCATCTTTTAGGTTTATGAATGGTCGGTTTTTCCAAGGTGTTTTATAATTTGTCATATCTCCTTGATTAATAATAACATTCCAGCCATAATCAGCCTCCAAAACGTGTCTTATCATTTCTGACGCACTCATTGCTTTTTCGTCAGGTTTCCAATTATAATATTTCTCAGGTAGTCCATTCCAAAGTTTTATACTTCTTCTCCTTATTTCTTTGAAATTTATAATTATGAGTTCGGATTGGTTCATTTTCTTTGTTTCAAGAATGTCTTTTTACATTTCAGACAACGGTTTAGTATAAGTGACATAGCCAACAGACAAAAACCTTTGATTAAGCCAAAAACACCCACATTAATTTTATACGGTGTTGTTTGCAGTATTTTTTTACTTTCTTACTGTTGAATGTAAAAAGTCCATTTTCCATTTTCCGTCAATCTTTTTAAAAGTAGCACTTTCTAACCAGTCAAATTTAACTTTAGTTGTATCATTAAAAACAAAGTTTGCGCGATTAAAATAATTGATATTACCAGAATTGTTATCCACGTTAATTCTCAGATTTTCAAATTTATATTCAGCTGTATATTTTGGAAAACTCTTCATCATTTTGAAAATACTGTCATTGTTAAAAACTACTCCATCTTCATATATAATAAAGTCGTCAGTTGTCAAATCTCGCATTTTTTTAAAATCCATTGTTTCAATTCCGTTAAAATATCCAATTAAAACGGACTTTAATTGTTCAGGATTATCAGTTTTTTCTTCTTGACAAGAACTAAATAGCAGAATCTGGGTCAGAAGTAAAATTGACAATTGTTTCATATGATTCATTTTTGGTGGGTTTGTTTATTCGTTTTGGCTTATTGCACGCAACGCAGCGCTATGTGTAGTTGCGTGGTTTAGCACTTAACCTCGCCAATACACGCCAAGTTGGAAATTCCGCAGGAATTTTCAAAGTAGGCGAGAACAAGCAACCCGCCGGAACGACCCTGTCGGGCTGGTTACTTATAGCCACTGTTGTGCCGTCGTGCTTTTAATTTATATTGTTTAAATATTTTTCTAACATAGTATATCCATCCGAAGCTACTACATTGCGGTCATCAGGGTTTTGTTTGTCCAACTTGTTTTTAATCTCCCAGTAATCAGGCATTCCGTCATGGTCTGTGTCAATGGGGGCGGGGGAGCTTTTTAGTTCGGGCCAGCCACCAACATCGCTTGGAACATCAATAATACCTTTATTGCCATATTTTGCTGTTCCATGAAGAACATCATCGATAATATCTGCATCTACTTTATCTCGTGTAGGTAAAGAACAACCCGCGTATTTTAATACAGCTTTATAAGCTTCTTCAGCTGTTTGTTGATTAATTTCCATTGCAGGCCATGGTTGGTTGAGTTTATACGCCGCACTTGTTTTTGTCACCCCCAACAAATTATTGTCAGTGACTTTAGGGTATCCATCAACAATATTTTCAGAAACCCACCATTTTCCCGCGTCAGCATCTTCATCCCTTGATGAGGGATCAACAATACAGCTCCTCACTTTTGAATCGGTTGCGGGTCCTGGCTTATAATAATTGGCAATCATGTTAATCGTAGAATGTTCAATTGGTGGGTTGCGTCTATCCCCTTTCTGATGTGCCTCACCTCCATAACTACTTGCATATTCCCAATTATAAATTACATTGTTTCTGTAATCATTAAACCCACTGCCAGAAGCCCAACGTGGGTTTCGACTAGCATTATGTGCAAAAAGGTTATGATGCCAAGAACCGTATTTATTTCCCCATATTCCCCCAAAACGATGATCATCGGAACTGCCTTTGGGGCACGCTTGTGCAATAATACACCATTGAACCGTTGTATTCTCGTTATGGTAAAGTGTCATCGTTTCATCGGTACTCCAACTAGCAGATATATGATCGAAAATAATATTCTTATGATACCTACCGCCTATTCCGTCATTTTCACCTGTGGAAGGGTCAAACCTTACTCGAATATACCGAATGATTATATTATCGGCATCGGTAGACAGGTTTCCTTTGATACATATTCCATCACCAGGAGCCGTTTGTCCAGCAATAGTTATACTGTCATTTTTGATACTAAAATTACCCGTTATCGTACCCGAAACTCTGAAGACAACTGTTCTAGGTCCTTTAGCTTCTAATGCAGCCCTTAGACTTCCTTCTCCTGAATCATTAAGATTTGTGACTTCAAATACATTTCCACCACGTCCACCAACAGTATATTTACCGTATCCTTCTGCAGTAGGGAAGGCTAATTGTTGAGACCATGCATAAAATAAAGTCAGGATCGAAATCATTCCAGTTAAAAATAATTTTCTCATATTTTTAATTTTTATATAATGTAGAAAGTTCTAACATGCGGCACAACGGTCTCGTATAACTGTCCATTACGGGTTAAATTAGCGATTATTTTCGGTTTAGCACAGGCTTTGGTATTTCCGACCAGCCCGACAAGGTTATACTGGCGGGGTGGATTGTAGCCTGCCCTGAGCGAAGTCGAAGGGTAGTCAAATCCGCTGACCAGAGCATTGCGACCGACGAACTCCTAGAAAAATAAACATTAGTGAGTAAATTGGGGTTATACATTGTTGCCTGCTGGATTTTTTTATTTTAATATTTTTTTTAAAGTATTTTTCGCTGAAAGTATTGCTCCTTCCATATAGCCAGAGAATTCATCAATGGATTCTGTCCCTGAAAAAAATAATTTACCACCCATATAGGTATTCTTAAATAACGGATGTCCATTATTTTGATGTGGTATACTGTTTATTCGATTACCATTTAGAACAAATTCGTCTGTCCATATTTTTTCATAGTAGGTTAAAGGAGTCGAAGCATCTTTTCCCAAAAGTTCTTCTAATTGCCTTAATACAAGTTCCTTTCTGAGTTCTTTAGTATAGGTTGATGAACTACCATTCAAGAAGCCTGTGAAACCAAATTTATCTTCTTCAAAATTTGTATGGTCGTACATTTCAGAAACAATTCCTACATGACTGTACAACATTCCGGAATATCCATTTTTTCTCCAAAACGGTTCGGAATATTCTAAAACAAATTTAATGGCTCCCGCCATCCAAGTTTGGACCGTTGGTAAAACAGCTGAAATATTGTCAGGTAATTCAGGGATAAATTTAATTTGCGAACCCACCAACTGTGCAGGTAAGCATAAGATAACTTTATCAGCTATAATTTTTTCTCCTTTATTGGATTGAACTATTAATTCATTTTCAGTTTCTTCAATGGAAACAACTTTTGTTTTTAGTTTAATTTGTTCAGCATCTATTTTTTCATTCAGAGTGTTTATTAAACGCTCTGTTCCGCCTGCAATTCTATAAGATGGCGTTTCGGCTTCGGGTATATAAAATTCCTGAGCTGGTTCAAATGATTTGGTTTGAAATAAAGATTTCCCTTTAGAATATTGAGGGAATTTTTTTAATTCTAACTCATCCAATAATGAAATTAAGTTGGGATGCATATCAGAGAACCAAGTAGCACCTAATTCTAGAGGTGTTTCATTTTCTCCTTTTATGGTTTGTATTCTACCACCTAACCTATTCGAGGCTTCCAAAACTGTTGCAAACACATTCTTTTTTGATAATGAATATGCTAAAGTAAGACCGCTAAGTCCCGCACCAATGATTATTATTCTTTCGTTTTGTTTCATTAATTGATATTTGTTCAATTCTGCTGGCAGCTAACGTCCCATGTATGGTGTCGTAGCTATCCCGCAGGGTAGCTATGCACTATACATATTGTTGTACTTTCGTTATTTTTCAACTTCCTTTTTAATCATATCTACTATACTTTCAATCTTTTCTTTTACGCCTTCAGATTGTTCATTAGTATATCTCGTATAACTTATCATTTGAAATAAATAATCTTCAAAATCAGGATGAATCAACAAAGGTTTGAAATCTGATTTAGATACTAAGTCTTTCGTGGATTGATATTCTTTTAAGCTCCCAATCGCAAATTTTTCCCTTATTTGTTTGTCTTCCATAAAAATCATTTGCATTCCTCCAATTTGATAATTTTCTATTAAGAAAGGAATTAAACGCTCTTCTGTTAACTTCACAATTATTGATTCTTCTTCACTTAGTTCACTTAAATAACTTGAAAATGATGTGATATTGTTTCTTAAATCAATGTTTTCCAATAAATAGAGCTTTCCAGAATTTATCAATTCATTACTTACACTAAGCTGTGGGTCGAAAGTAGGTCGGATGGAAATTCGAGAAAGATGAACGTTAAGGCTATCCTGTAAAATTAGTTCTGGCTTTTCTGTTCTATATTTTAATAGCTTAAAACTGGAGTACAATATATCATTTCTTATATCTATTTTTTGTTCTATTTGGTTTAGATTATTCGAATACTCTTTTAATAGTTGTGATAGAATTAGCTGTTCTTGTTTTCTATTTTGTTTATTTTGATTCCAACTATTAATCTGTAAAGCAATTAAAATTCCGATAACCACGAGCACTATTTCTCCGATTGCATAGATCAGATATGTCCTGAATTTGTTTTCAGTGAGCATTTTTTGCCTAATTTTTCTAAAGAATTTTATCATTGGTTAGCGGTTTCTGATAATGAAGCACAACGTTTAAGCTATGAAAAGTAAGGGAGCAAACTAACGTTTACTTTTCACCACGCACATAGCCAAATCTTTTTGTTTTCGCCTGCCACGCTTTTTAGCGTGGTTTTTTCTTTTCCTTGTTTAAAGCAAAATCCCAAAGATTTTGCGGACTTCATAAAAATACGCAAACCCTGCGAATAAACTCTAAGTCCGCATTGTTTATAGGTTGTGTTACCTGTGGTTTTTATTTCACATTTCTAATCACAACAATCGGTTCTTTGAGTTTTTTACTTGCAATGGAAATATTGTTATAGATCCATTTATCACTATTCCAATCCGCCAAAACCCTCATTCTACCTTGTCCCTTTGTTCCAGTGATGTGAACGTATATATCGATTGTAGTATCATTGTTTGAATAGTTAACAATCCCTCTAACTATGTCAATTCCTTTTACCGGTTCTAAAATACCTAACAATTCAACTACTTCTTCATTTTCCTGAGCTTTTAGAATGGCATTTTGCATAAGATTTGGGTCGACATAAGCTTTTGTAATATCAGAAAATCTTGTCCCAATTGGAGAGGACGCAATAGCAATAACAAAGAATACAAGTACACCAAACACAGGAGTGAACCATTTCCAATTCCGTTTCCACCAACTTTTATGTTCAATTAATTCGTCCATTTTTTAAATTACAGGTAACGGTCTCGTATAGGAGTAGTAGCGGATTTCTACACACTAACTTTTCAGTTGAGCACTGACCTTTGTTTTATGTTTTATCTTACGTTGTATCACTTTAACCGCTATTACTTGTAAACATTGTTAGGGCTAGTTTTTCTTTCTCAATATTTTTACTATTCGATTATACATTATTTCTGATAAATTCCAGTTGTAGCCTTCAAAGTCCACCGTATTTGTAAATTGAATGACTACCGCATCGATGTCCTTGTGGTATTTGGCAATTGTTTGATAGCCTGGAATCAAACCTGTATGTTCATACTCATAAATTGAGGTATAGATTTCCTGTTCTTTTTTGTCTTTAAATACAGAGCCATCATTTAGAGCTCTAATAAATTTGCCCAAATCTTCTGCCGTAGCCAACATTACACCATTATCGTCTTTCTTTAAATCGTTTTCATAGCCAACGTAATAGCCACTCATTACATCATCTAGATTGACATCCTGAATAGAGCCATAAGTGCTTTTAAGATTCAGAGGGGTTAAAATTTCCTCACTTATGTATTTAAATTTACTTTTACCTGTCACTTTTTCTATGAGCTTAGAAAGTAATAAGTAATTTGTATTGCTATATTCAAAATCAGTATCGGGTTCAAAGTTGGCTGGCAAGTCAAGTACCAATTCTAACCGTTCTTTGTCGTTTTGTTTTGGATGAACCCAATAATTTTTGGTGTCGGTATAATTTGGAATTCCACTCCGATGCTGAACCATCATTCTTATCATAATTTTATCAGCATTTTCGATCTTATCTGAAAGTTCAGGAAAGTAGTCAGCAAGAGTTTTATCCAAAGACAAACGTCCGTTATTTACCAATTTGGTGATAGCTACGGCAGTATATAATTTGCTAACACTGGCAATTTTGAACAAAGAATGTGGTTCGGCAGGGGTTTTGCTATCTCTATTTTTATAGCCTGAGACATAAAATGCTGGAGGTTTATTTTTTTTATCAACATAAACTATAATTCCATCAAACCCATATTCAGATACTTTATTAACTTGTTCCTGCACTGTTTTGGGCAAGGGTGTTATCCATGCTTTTACTATTGGCCAAGGAACAAAGTACAATGAGATTATTGTTCCAATAAGCAGTGCTATTCTTATAATTCCCCTTGTGTACTTCTTTGTCATATTATCTCTAAACGAAAAACTTTTAATTTGCTATTTCAATGACTACATTCCCTTTTTTTTGTCCCTTATCAACATACTCGTGAGCGGCCACAATTTCCGAAAGAGGAAAACATTTATCTATGTACGGTCTGACCTTTCCCCCTTCAGCAAGTTCATGTAGTTTATTCAGATGCTCCTGTTTCGGGCTTGTGAGTGACTTTACCGAAACAAAGCTGCCTTCCTGTTTCAATACTTTCTTTGCTTTCGATTTTGACGTTTTTCCAACTGCGTCAAAAACGATATCAAACTTCTTTTCAAGTGAAGAATAATCCTGCTTCCTGTAGTCAATAGCACTATCAGCTCCAAGTGATGTTACCATTTCTAAATTGGAACTACTACAGACAGCCACCACCGTTGCTCCTTGTTCTTTAGCAATTTGGATGGCGTAGCTTCCTACACTTCCTGAAGCACCATAAATTAATACATCCTGTCCTTTGCTGAGGTTAGCTTTGTTTAGCAGAAACAAAGCTGTCATCCCTCCAACGGGCAGGGCCGTAGCTTCTTTGAAATCAAGCTTTTTTGGCATTAACCCGAGTACTCCTTTTTTTCTTTCTTGCGGTATGCATATATATTCGGTGTAAGAGCCGGTATCAAGCATGGTAGGAGTGGCAAAAACTTCATCACCAACTTTATACTTGGTAACATCTTTTCCAACAGCTTCCACAATTCCCGACAATTCATGCCCTAATATTTCCTTTTTCGGTTTAAACAGGCCGAACATTAGTCTGACAAAAAGCCAAGCTACTGGTGGAAAATCTGAACTACGTAATCTCGCATCACCTGAAGTGACAGTAGTAGCACATATTTTGACAAGAACTTCGTTGTCCTTTGGCTGTGGTTTTGCAATATCAACCAATTTTAAAACGCTTGGGGGGCCGTATTTTGTGTAAATAACTGCCTTCATATTTTTTATTTAAGAATTAGCCACATCGTGTTTGTGTATGATTTCGTTGCGCCTGCCTGCCACAGGCAGGTGTTTCGGCAACTAATTTAGCAAATACAAACCGAATAGAAAATCCGTCCCGCCACGCTTTTGGGCGTGGGAGAATTTACGTAAGTAGGCTAGAACTAGCAATGAATTATATACGTTGTTGGCACCTGCTTTTTATTTGTAGATACTCTCAATATTCAACTCTTCAGTTACCATATCTTGCAGCGTTTTCAATTCCTTATTATAATTTATATTTTCTTCGTCTCTACCTTTTAATTCTGATAAAACTTCAAATACAAAATTTTCTTCTCCATACTCATTCCAATCTTTTTGGAAGCTCCGATTCCTGTGGTTTCCAAATTTGAGTTCCATTTTATGTCTATTCCATTTTGATTCCATATCAATACTATGGTCAATCAGAAATTTATTATTACTAATATTTCTTATTTGAAAAACTCCCATTGGGATTTTCAATTGTTGGTAGGCTTCTTTAAGTTCTTTTTTAGTTTTCATATTACATAAATCCTAATTGTTTCATAACTGTTATTCTGTCAAAAACTTGAGTGTGTCCATTAATTAAATTGTCCTTAAAATGATAAATTGTTAGACCTTTTGTATTAATGGATTTTTTAGTTGGCGGATATTCTCCAATCATTCCAAGATTAGTACCTGTTAATATCCATGTTATAGCAACGTAATTTTCTTCTGGAATAGCAGATGTTATTTCAAAATTCATATCAGGAAATGAATTGAATGAAAAATTCAATCGTTCTTTGAATTCAGAATGAGATAAAGTTTTTCCTTCCCAAGGGTCAGTTGTATCAAGATGGATTGTATATTCTGGATGAACATATTGTTCAACTTTATCATAATTCTTTTTATTCCAAATTTCAGTCATAAATTCCCGAAGGAAAGATTCTTTGTTCATCTTCTTTTTTTAAGTTGGTGCTAACGTGCACGTATAAGTATAGTTGCGAGTTTACGTGCGAGGATTTTCCGACTTGTGACGCCATTTGGCGTTAAGGAAAATCAGACGTAGTAAACTTGCAACGACCTTTGGTTAAGCCCAAAATTGAGCAATTATTTTTATACATTGTTGGCAACTGGCTTTTTTCCACTTTTGGTTAAATTCCGATTACGTATGATGTTATTGATTTTATTTTCGTTCCTTTTGCTTCACTAAATTCATAAAAGTCCGAAAACGCATATTTTTTACCGTTCTGCATTTTTATAATTCCGCTTACAGCACCTTCTTTTCCGTGAGTTAAAATTCGGTCGAGTATCAATTCCGATGCTTTTTCCTTTTTCATCTTTCCCAATTCCTCTGTAAAATTTTCTTTTCCCTCAATTTTTTTGTCGCCAATTATATTCCACACAATTTTGTCCGTTACGCTCTCTGTCAGAAAATCCAAATTTCCTTTCGCAAAAGCGATATTTATTTCTTTTAAAAATTCCTTTTTCGGTGCATTTCCGCAATCAGCACTTACAGTTATTTTTGTCATTTTTCCGAATCTTTAATTTCAGTTCCGAGTTTTTTTTAAGCTTGTTGCCAACGCAGCGCTATGTACGACATCTGCGACAGCAGTGGGCGGGTTGTAGCGTTGGTGGGCAATTTTATGGAAATATAGTGAAAACCTTTTTTGTTTTTCGACGGTATTGGGAATAAAATGTGGCGGTCCTACCGAGCGCAGCGAACACATGAATACATTAAACAATGGACATGGCATGAATAAATTACATAAAGTGACTTGATATGTTGCGCAAGAGTTAAATCCATTTAAGCAAACAAGCAAAAAGTCTATCTGTTTAATGTTATCACTTGGTGTAGTTATGCCAAACCAAAGTAAAAACTCAAAATACCTAGTGTGTTAAAAAAGCCATGTATCATAATCATAAACCACAAATCGTATTTGCGCATGTAGAATATTATAGATAAGAGTGCTCCGATAATTACTACAACAAGTTGCCCTGTTATTCCCTGCTGAATGTGCATGTATCCGAAAAAACCACAAATTATTAGAATATTAATAGCAAGACTGCTTTTACTGTCTCCAAAGAATTTGACGAACTGTCGCATAAGATAACCTCGAAAAATAATTTCTTCTCCAAATCCTGCAGTAGCCCACACTATTAATAGCCAGACGATGGTGACTTCAAGGTTTCCTTCCAATTGGCTCATGCTTGAATAATCAATAGGAATTCCTGTTAGTATCTCAATGGCCGGAACCACTGCAAAGACATAAAAAATAAAGAGTCCCAGTGCAACTAACGGAGCATGCACAAGGAGATTTTTTGCATTGAATTTTGCACGTTTAAACCCAAGCGCTGAAAATGGTTTCCCCTCGTATTCTAAGTAATTAGCTATAATGATGATAATAGAGATAATTATATTTTCAAAAGGTGTTCTGGTGATTGGCCCAAAGTACATGAAACAAATAATGGCAAGAGTGACTAATGGAATTATAATTTGTCGTAAGGTCATTTTTCTCATCGTTTTTGATTTTAAATTCTAAGACGAAGTAATGAACAAGACTCCCAAAAACCCCTTTAAATATTAATGTTTTTACTGAGTGGTAGTAAATTGATAACTGGATGGTCGATATCTTATAATTTATTTTATTGAAACCAAGTCATAAATGCTTTTCGTTTATAACGACTGATGTTGATTTCGGTAATCGCATCATTTTCAATAGAAGTTTTTAACGTAATCCGCAACTTGCCATTTGCAATTTTTTCAATTTGGTCTACCGCACTTTTATGAATGATAATTTGACGATTGACTCTAAAAAACAATTGGTCGTTTATTTTTTCTTCGAGTTCATTCAATGTAAAATCTGTGGGAATTGTGGTGCCGTCATTTTGAACAGTATAGACAATTTTGTTTTCGCTATAGAAACATGCAATATTTTCGTAGGTAAGCTTGGTTATTTTCGCACCACTTTCAATAGTAATTTCATTATCTTTTATAGATAGCTTATATAAATTGTAGATGTCTAGGGAATATGCTAACCCTATGAGAATAAAACTTAACAACAAGGTAATTAGCAATCCAATTAATAAATAATAGAATTCAGTTTCTCCACCCGCAATTTTATTTAAGACAATACCTAACGGAATATACATGACTGTAATATACCCAAGAGTAGAGACCATATACCATGAGATAGAGGCGATTTCTACTTTTTTAGAGAAATACTTTTTCTTGTAATATTTAAAATTAAGCTCTGCTATAATTCCAATAAGAATACACAAAGCAATAGTGGATAGAAAACCTTCTACAGGGAATCGATACGATTCACTATTTAGGAAACTCTCGGGAGTTGATAAATGATTTAGGACTAAAGAGAATATTATAAAGACAATTAATTTCTGAAACCAACTCCATAGAGAACTATAGTTAAATTTAATCAATACTGTTTTTAATGCATTCTTGGTTGGTTGTGAAGTACTCATTAATTTGAAGTTTCTATTGTAGGACGATGTGTTTTTACCATTGCAGCTAACGTTCTGAATAAACGCCTGTTTTAATGGCGTTTATTTTTTGTTAGCATCAGTTTTTGGCTGTTGTTGCGTAGAGCAATGTATTCCACCTCCGTCCCAATTCTGCGGCATGAAGTCAAGAAATACGATTTTACGACCAGGGAATTGCTTTTTAAAAATCTGTTCGACCTCTTTCTCTCTTTTTTCAGAGGTGCCCATTCTAGTATATGTCGGTAGAATTACCAAGCCATTAGTGACCAGATAGTTCATATAACTTGCTGCAGGTATTCTCAATAATGTATCTCCTTCTTGCGGTCTTTCAGAAGGAAGAAACCAACTGGGAGGTAAGTCAAGTGAATTCTCTGAAAAGTCTATATTTTCCGTAGCTATAATTTTCTCAGTGATAAGTTCTGGTAACGGGACCTTAACAATGGTAAATGGCTTGCCATCCTGATCGGTAGAATTTTCAAGAATTCTAAGATTCTCACTCATTTTTTCATAGTTTATTCTATTTATGGGATTCAAATCCTTTTCATCCTCGTCAACCCAAGCCAATAAAATCGTATTCGCATCTGAAAATCGTACAAATTCGTCTGAATGCTGCACACCTCCACCGACATAATTGTCAGCAATCCTTCTGTAAAAACCATTTGGATCATCTGCCAGGCTTTGTTTGAGCCAAATGATATTTGAGACTCCAAGGACCCTTTTAAACTCTTTTTCAATTTCTTTCTTAGTACGATTGGGATTTCTGTTGAATACAGCGCTTTCACAGATTATGAGTGTTCCTTTCCCATTCACTTCAATATTGCCTCCTTCATGTACAACACTCGTTTTTTGAATAACAGCATTTTCAACTTTTGCCATCAAACTGTCGACCATAGTCGTTTTAGGGTTAATCCAAAGTTCTGAGTATTTGCGAATGCTATCGACATTGCCCTCATGCATTAATCGCAAAAATTCAGGAAGACCATATTGATCAAAGCCAAAATCTGCAACCCCTAATTCACCTTTTTTGTTGACTAAAAATGCTGCACCATAGTCGCGAATCCAATATTGTTCGCCTGGTATAACGTGAAATTCTAGTCTGGTACTATCGACCTTTTGAAGACTCAGATATTTCTTTGCTACCTGTAACAGGCTATCTGATGATACTGCTATTTTGACTTTTACTGTAGGTGTAAGCGTCTTTATTAACTCAGCAATCCCTTCTTGAAATTGTGTGTTTTTTCTTTCTCTCCAGCCTAGCCAAATAGCCTGGTGAGTTTCCCATTCGGCCGGCATATAAAAGGCTGATTCATCAATGCCTTGTTCACCATTTTTTTGATTGCAACTAAAAATGGTTAGTAGTATAAATATGGTTAAAATATATTTCATTGTTGATGATTTTATTTATGCTAACGGTTAGGCTATGAAAAGTAGGCGATTTCGAAGCACTCCACTTTCGGTTACGCACAAACTTTAATACGAGCCAAAAGCCTTGAATTTACTACTAGTTCGCCTATTTTCTATATACATTGTTACCAGCTTGCTTTTTCATCAATCAGTTCAAGTTTTCCATCCGCAATTTTATAGAACATCATTTTTTCGCTACCTTCTTTCACGTATGGAAGTCCAAAAATTATTGGTTCTTTTTTTGAACTCGTTTTCGAAGATATAAACTGATATTTAGGTTCTATTAAAATATTCTTATTGTTATCTGCAATTCCATAAGAAAAATAATCATCTGTTCGGCTTCCTCCACCACCAAAACCAATCAACATTACATCTTTTGAGTACATATACTTTTTAATTAAAATCAGCTTATTATCAAGTTGCTCATTTGCATAATTCAGTTCGTCCGCATTTTCAATGTATTCGGTTCCGATAAGGCTAATTCTATAGTAAGGTTGTCCAAAAAATCGCCAAACAAATAATGAGATAATTACAACCGCTATAAAAGTTATTATTAATCCTATTTTCAATGTTTTATTCAATTAATAAATTGTTTTTTGTGAGTTCAGCTTGCTGGTAACGGTCTTGTGTATGATTAGTTGCGGGAAAGGACGCGAGTCGTTTTCCGCCGTAACTGAAAGATAATTAATAAGATTGAATTTCCGAGAGGAAATTCAGCCGCAATTAATTATGCACGTTGTTGGCATTAGTTTTTTATTCCCTTATATACATTCGGGTTGTGTTTCTCCATATAAAATTCAGGATTAGGTATTTCTGAAAAACCAAACTTTTTATAAAGCCATTCAGCTGTATCAGTTAATAAAATCCAGCGTCTTAATCCTTGAAGATTTGGATGTTCCATTATTTCATTTATCAGCCATTTACTTAATCCCTTTCCTCTATATTCCTTTAAAACATAAACATCTCCTAAATATGCAATAGTTGAATAGTCTGAAATTATTCTAGCAAAGCCAATTTGCTTGTTTTCGTAATAAAGTCCAAAATTCAAAGAGTTTTCAATTGATGTTTTCAAAGTATTGATTGGAATTCCTTTAGCCCAATCAGTTTCATTTGAAAGGAATTTGTGAATGCTCAAAACATCTAATTTATCCTTGTCAGTTGAAATGGTATATTCATTTCTATGAGTTTCTCTAATTTTCATTTTCTTAATTAATGCCAACGTTGTTGTATATGGTTTGTTGCGTGTTTTAAGCACCTAATTTAGCAAATACAAAGCAAATAGAAAATCCGTCCCGCCACGCTTTTGGGCGTGGGAGGACTTTCGTAAGTAGGCTAGAAGCAAGCAATTAATTATACACGTTGTTATGCTCTGTTTTAATTCAGTTCTTCTATTAATTAAAAAGGTCTGATTTAGAAACCTGTCTTGAAATATCATCTAATTCGTTATAAACTCCATCATCATCGGCAGTTCCAAAAAAGGCTATCACTAAATTGCGAGAAGGAGAAATGTAAAGACCTTGTCCGCTAAATCCACCTTTATAAAAATCTCCGTCTTCCATTACTTTGTCCCATTGATAGGTATTGTGACGAACAACTTCTTTATCAAGCGTGTAATTTTCAGAACCGTATGCAGTTACCAAGTGAGGACGACCTTGCTTTTGAATTTTATCAAAATATTCATTTGAAACGAAAGCATTTTCAGTTGAACGACCTTCGTTCAGAAACATATAGCCAAATCGAGCTAAATCTCGAAGTGTATAATTAATTCCTGCGTGAGAAATGCTAGTGCCATTTGTTTGAGTAATAAATGCATCAGATTCCGCACCGATTTTTCGCCAAATTTCACGTTCAATATTTTTTGCATAAGAAAGACCTGTGATTCTCTCTATGAGGCAAGAGAGAACGTATGTGTTTACTGAAGTATATTCAAATACCTCTCCAGAGGTTTTTGCAGATGATAAGGTCTTAATGTGCTCAAAAGCATTGTCAGCGGTTTTTTCTGTTCGTTTTAGAAATCCAAGAGCTGCTTCAAATTGATAGTAACATGTTTCAGGGTTTTCAAAAGCACCATCAACCCATTCACGACAATCAATTCCTGAAGCCATATCAAGAATGTCAATTATGGGTACACCTTCCCATCCAGACTTTTTAAGTTCAGGCAGATAATGTTCTATTGGTTTTGTTGCATCAAGTTGTTTTCTGTCTTCCAAAATTGCTATAAGAGTTGAAGCAAATACTTTAGATACTGACCAGTAAAGATGCCTATCGTTTGGAAACATTCTTGGGTAGGCTTCATATACAATACGGTCTCCTTGCAATATTATCATACCATCCACTTTCTCGCTAGTTTTGACATAGTCTTGAAGTGTCATTTGTCCTAATTCAGAAGTAACAATAAACTCATCGATTTCTTTGCGGTAATCTTCTTTCAGGCTTTTAATATTTCCTTCTCTATTGATAATGGCGTGAGTCCAAAATTCAGGCATATTTAAAAATATATAACGAGATATTTCACCTCCATCATCCCAATTATCCAAATTCCATTGCTTAAATACGGATTGAATTTCCTTATTTGAAAAACCATCATAAGTTTGAGCAAATAAATTTGAATATGGAACAATTAATAAAAGAAGTAATAGTCTGTAATAGTACATTTTTTTCAAGGATATGTGGTTTTTAGAAATTGAGCATAACGGCTCCGTATATGAAAAGTAGGGCAGGCAAGGAAACTTTTCGTTTCCGCTTGCCAAGCCTTTTGGCATGGTCTGGTTTGCGAGTCAGAGCTTTTTGTTTTGTAATTACTTTTTCTTTTTTAATTGCCAACTTAGCGCAGCGTTATCACGAATTCCTTTTTAAAAATAGAAATCACATGAGTAAATCCAAAAGATTTGGCGGACTTATTAAATAAGCCCAAGCCTTTAAATATAGCACTTTATGCCCTATTTACTATAGCCATTGTTAGCCACTGGTTTTTTCCCGTAATATATAATTCCAAAACCTAAAAGGATAAGCGGTATACTTAAAATTTGACCCATATTTATTGACATCGAATCTTCAAATCCAACTTGATTTTCTTTGACGAATTCAATCATAAATCTTGCTGTAAACATTAAAATCATAAAAATTCCGACCATAAGTCCATTTTGTCTTCTGATTTTTTTCGATTTATAAACAAACATAAGAACCACGAAAATCAGCAAATATGCCGCAGCTTCGTAAAGTTGCGTTGGATGCCTAGGTATTAGGTCGTCTCTTTCAAAGACCACACCCCAGTTTCCATTTGTTGGTTTGCCGTATACCTCAGAGTTCATAAAATTCCCAATTCTAATGCTCGCAGCCATTAATCCAGACCCAAAAGCAACTCTGTCCATTATCCACAAAATATTTGTTTTAGTCTTTCTAACATAAAGGAAGATTGCGATTACTATTCCAGTTAATCCGCCATGGCTTGCAAGTCCTTGAAATCCTATAAACTGGAACGATTCGCCTACTTTTCGAATAGGTAAGAGTATTTCAAGAGGGTTTTGAAAGTAATATTCTGGTTCATAGAAAAAACAATGCCCTAGACGTGCACCAAGAAGTCCACCTATTAAAATATACATAGTTAGTTGATCCAAATTTTCGAGTGGTATTTTCTCTTTTTGATAAACTTTCTTAACTACTAAATATAAAAGACCGCAACCAATTGCCCACGAAAGACTGTAATATCTAATTGGAAAAGTGTTGAACAAAGTGAAAATCTCGGGGTCAACATTCCAATATATTATTCCATCTTTCATTTAGGTTGGTTTTAGTTATTGGGTTTTTTCAAGCTTGCAGCTAACGGTTCTGTATATGATTTGTGCGGCTTAAAATCCGACCTGCCAAGCTCTGCGTATAGGATTTTCAGCTAGTCAAATCAGATACTAAATATAATAGTTTTAAATGAAGTAGGAGGCAAGCATGAATTATAGCATCTATGTAAAAGCAGTAAGTCGAGTATCTTTAAGATGAACCAAAAATTAAAGATATGAACACTCAAATTACTGCCACACCTAAGTTATTCATTGGTATCGACATACACAAACGTAGTTGGAAGGTACATTGTGCTACCGACCTCTCATCGGGCAAGACTTTTAGTATGCCACCGTGTGCCGAATTGCTCTATGAACATGTGACCAAACATTATCCAGGTTATGATGTATCCAGCGCCTATGAGGCCGGTTGTTGTGGATACCACGCACATCGTTGCTTTGTTAGCTATGGTTGGCGTTCATTGGTGGTCAATCCTGCCGATATTTTCAGAAGGGGTAAGGAGCGCCACACCAAAACAGACCGGATAGACGCGCAACTCATAGCGCGTGAACTTAAGGACGGGAGGCTGAACGGTATTTGTGTGCCGGATAAGTGTAGGGAGCAACTGCGTAGTCTGTTCCGTCGTAGGAACGACTTGGTAAAGGATATGCGCCAGATCAAGAGCTATATCAAGATGCAGTTATTGTATTATGGTATTGGAATACCACAGGACCTTGATAACGATCATTGGAGCCATAAATTCAGGGATTGGGTAGATGGTCTGGATTTTGAGTATGATGCAGGTAAAGAGGTTTTGCGAAGCCGTATGCGCAGCTTTCGGTTTATCGATCAGGAGTTTCGTGATGTTTCCACCTTATTGCGCCGGCATACCAAAATCCACTTTAAGAAAGATTACATGCTTTTACGAAGTATTCCTGGTATAGGTCCAATAGTTGCCAGTGGTATTTTGAGTGAATTGGGTGACCTGCGCCGTTTTAGGAATATAAAACATTTGGCCGGATATGTAGGTCTGGCGCCCGGTATTTACCAGAGTGGTGATACCGTCCGTCATACGGGGGTAAGTATGCGTGCCCACCGTTTAATACGTAGTTATTTCATTGAGGCTTCTTGGCAGGCCATTCGAACAGATCCCGTGATGCAGGCCTATTACCGCAAGCACCATGGAAAAAATGTGAAAAGTGTCATTGTAAAGGTAGCTAGGAAATTGTTGAGCAGGACCTTGGCAGTGATAAAGATGGAGACCCCTTATGCGATAGGGGTATTGGAATAAAATACAGGGAATTAACAGTAACAAGATAACTAAGCTCACAAAGAATAGTAGATTGGCTTGGATCACAAAACAATGTAGGTGGTCCCGCCGCTGGCGGGAACCACATCGGTTAGCAAGTGACCAGGCTTATTATAACTTATAATCATACAGATGCTGGTGACCACTCCCGCAGGACGTGGATCACATATAGGATGCCGAGCAGGTTATATAGTATTGAATTTTAAATGATGCACAGCCTCATCCATAATTCAATACGTTTAAAAGTATTATTATGAGGTAGTTAAAGGATAAAATATTAACTTTAGAGAACTTGATTAGTGCTTTTCATAGGATACATTGTTGTGCTTCGTTATTTGTCATCAATTATTATCTTTTCTTTAAAAATTGTCCTTGAATACTTAGAACATTCAATAAGAATTGATTTAGCTTTTAAAAGTTCTGGATTTTTAGATTTATTAAATAGATGTTTTTTGATTTTAGATTCATTCTTTTCAAAATGTAATACTGTATCAAGTCCATCTAATTTTTTAGCCACCATTTTACTTAAGTTTTCTATTCTTTCTATTTTATAGATTCCTCTAATTTTATCTTTATATTTTAAATCCTTTTTAATCAAATAGCTAAATCCATAATAAGTTAAAATCGGAGTTAATGTCACAATTATTATCAATATAATTATCATTGATACATTTTCGTACATAGGTTCTACAATCTCAGGCAAATTATGTAATCTCTTTCTTGGTATAATAATAATATTCCATAATTCAATAGGAAGAAATAATGCGATTACAGCAATTAGGATGGTTATTACGCTTATTTTCTTAACATTTTGTATGCTCTCATTATATTTCTCTTTCAATATTTTAATTTCAGTATCTAAAAGTTTGTGACCTATCTCAGGTTGATTCAATGAACTAGATACCTTTTCCAGATTTTGTAAATCTTTATCAATTTCGGCAGGTAATTCGTTAATGTATTCAAGTATTGGGACAGAGCTCCTTATACAAACTCCAGTTCTTATATAATTGCCACAGTCACACTTAAAATAATGGTAATAAGCAAACTTTTCTTCTCCAGAAATTTCTTCTCTTAAATCTGCAAGAGAAGTATCACCTCCTTTAAATTCAAAAAGCCCTTCTTTTACATATCGACTCCATAATTCAATTTTGTCAAAATAATCCTTCGAGGTTAATTCTCTATTTGGAATTGCACAATATTTACAACTTTTTTTCACTAGGTTCTATAGTAATTAATTTCAGAATAACGGCATGACGGTTCTCATAATGAAGCACAACGGGTTTGTATATGGTTTGTTGCGTGTTTTAAGCACCTAATTTAGCAAATACAAACCGAATAGAAAATCCGTCCCGCCACGCTTTTGGGCGTGGGAGGATTTTCGTAAGTAGGCCAGAACTAGCAATTAATTATACACGTTGTTAGCCACAGTACTTTTTATTTTCCTTTTGAGGTCAGTTGTTCGTTAAAGTCCAATGCAAGTTCAATCCAATGTTTGAATTCATTTTCTTGTTTCAAGTTTTCTTCTTGGACGTGTATGTAACCTTTGTAATTCCGTCCTCTCATCACAACAGTTGAACATCCTTTTTTTTTTGACTTCTTGTTCGTGCAATTTAGGGTCAATTCGGCACATCATTCTTTTTGGTCCAGCAGTTAAACAGATTTTACCCTTGACCATAAAAGCCAAACTGCCGAACATTTTCTTTTCCTTAACATTAGTTAAATGTTCGAGAGAAACTCTAATCCTTTGTGCGATGTTTTCGCTGTATCCCATTATTTTTTCGGTGTGTTTTTGTCAAACGTAAGCGTATCGAAGTAGATATGCAATGAAGTCAATTTACCATCCTTTGCAGTCCAAAATTCCGCTACATCTCCAGAAATATGCTTTCCATTTGGGAATATGTAATCGTAATTGGCAATCACACTTGCATTATCTCCATCTATTATCATTCTTTTTACTCGCATATTTTGGTAGACCCTTGAAAATCGTGCAATAATGTTTACATAGACTTCTTTTCCTTTATTTATATCTTCATTTTCCATATTGTCAGCCCTAAATTCAAAGTCATCCGAGATTACGGATTCCCAACCTCCTTTTTTTGCAAAGCCTTTGTAATACGTTTCTAAAAGCTTTTTTGTAGTCGTATAGTTTACCATTTTTTTATTTTTTGTCGTTAATTCAAGTTATTGCATTTTGCAAGTTCTACAAATTTATAAATGTTATTGTAAATTGCAAGTACTATTTATATTTTTGTATAATGAAAAAAAACAGGTCGGACTGTCCAATCAGTTGTTCGTTAGACGTTTTCGGTGATAAATGGTCATTGTTAATAATCAGGGATATTATGCTCCGTGGGAAGTTGTCATACAGCGAATTTTTAAAATCTGAAGAAAAAATTGCTACGAATATTTTGGTTAATAGACTGAATGTGCTTGAATCTGAAAATATCCTTTACAAAAAGGTCTCGCCTGAAAACAAGTCCAAATTTGTTTATAGCTTGACGAAAAAAGGCATTGACTTACTACCGATTGTCATTGAAATTATGGATTGGGGTGCAAAGTACAATGAAAACTGTCCGAGAAGGGAACTTGGCAAAAAAATCCAAGTGGATAAGTCAAAAGTCATTTCCGATTATCTTGAAAAACTAACTGAAGAATTTGGGTAGCCTGTTCGTTTTTTTCCGTATTGTGGTTAACGGTTAAGCTATGATTAGTTGCAGTGTGAAATCCGACAGGATTTCGCCCCGCAGACTAAACATACTAAATATGCATGGATTTTCCGAAGGGAAATCCGTCCGCAATTAATTATAGGTGTTGTTGTAAGTAGTATTTATCCCAATAAAATTAATCGGTTACATGAAGTGAATCATTAAAAAATAATCTGCGTTCATATTTTTTTCCATCTAAAGTTCCTCTTTCTATAATTAAGCCTCTAATTATTTTTTTCCAATACTTCCATATTCTATTTCGAACTCTGCTATTCGGTTGAGCGGTAAATTTAATTCTGACAATTCCGGATGTGGAATATTGTCATCTTTTAAGCTATATATTGTGTCAAGTTTTATATCTAAGAGATTTGAAAAGTCATCATTTAATTCGCGATCATTAAAAGGTAAAACCACAAAAATATCTGAATCCCATTTGATGGCAGGTTTTGTCAAAGTAAATGATAATCGGGTTGCATTTCCCAATTTGGTCGTATCGTCAATGAAAAGATCAAAATAGTTACCTCCGACTGTATCTTTATCTTTGTCAACTAACCAAATTTGATTGGCGTACTCTTTTCCATCAATTTTCAGATATTCAACAATACTGTCAATATGTTTTTCGCCAGGAAGTCTAAAGGTCTCAATTCCAATTCTACCCGTATATTCTACGTTTTTTTTATTTTCTGATTTACACGAAATAAAAATCACTATTAAAATCAGTAAAAAGGTTTTAAACATTGGTTTTGAGTATTACTTACAACGGTTAGGCTATGATTAGTTGCGGTGTGAAATCCGACAGGATTTCGGCCCGCACACTAAACATAGTAAATATGCGTGGATTTTCCGAAGGG